>CAZMHG010000268.1:0-4792 GCA_964565975.1 uncultured Ilumatobacteraceae bacterium
CGGCGTCGGGATCGAAGTACGGGTACACCGGGGCGATCGGGTGATCGTTGCCCAGGTCGGCCTTGCCGTTGAACAGCTGGGTGATCATCTGCTCGCGGTCGAGCGTAAGGGCAAACGCCTGGCGAACGCGCTTGTCGGTGAACTGGCCGGTGTCGGCACGCATCCAGATCTCACGGTGGGTCGCGGTGCGGGCGCTGAGGACGGTGAACGCGCTGGCATCGGCGAACAGGCCCTCGCTGCCGAGGACGTCGATCTGGACGATCGCGTCGACCGCACCGCTCTGCAGGCCGGACACACGCGAGGCGGCGTCGTTGTTGAAGATCCACTCGACGCTGTCGAGCACCGTCTTGCCGCCCCACCAGGCGTCGTTGCGCGAGAACTTGGCGCCGGTGTTCTGGTCGTAGCTGTCCAGCTTCCACGGACCCGTGCCGTCCTTGTTGGCGTCGGCGGTGTTGCCGGACGCCCAATCCTTGGGGGTGATCACGGCCTGGGCGTTGAACACCGACACCAGGTACGGGAAGAGCCCGTTGGGGCCGTCGAGATGGAACTCGACCGTGTTCGCGTCGGTGGCCTTGGCGCCGCCGACCGACAGCACGCCGGACAGCGCGGCGTTCTTGCCGGTCACCAGACGGTCCATCGTGGCGGCCACGTCGGCCGAGCTGAAGTCGCCGCCGTTCTGCCACTTGACACCCTGGCGCAGCTTGAACGTCCACACCGAGCCGTCGGCGTTGGGCGACCAGGACTCGGCCAGGCCGGGGCCGATGTCGCCATCGGCACCGAGCTTGGCAAGGTGCTCGAACGACTGGGCGACGATGCCGTACGAACCGAGATCGGCCATCGCCAGCGGGTCGAGCGGGCCGGCAGGCTTCTGCACGGTGACCTTGATCGTGCCGCCCGCCTTGAGCGCCGGCGTGGCGGCCGCTGTGCCGGCGGTGGTGCCGGCGGTGGTGCCGGCGGTGGTGCCGGCGGTTGCCAGCCGGCCGGTGGGCGCGCTGTGCTTGGCGGCGATCACCTGCTTCATGAACGGCACGGACAGACCGAGGATCGCGCCGCGCTTGACGAAGTCGCGACGTGTCACCCGACCCTGCGCGTAGGACTCGACGAGGTCGACCTCGAGCGGGGTGGATGCCCGGCGAAGTCGATCGAAGAGGCTGAAGTTCATGTGGTCCCCCAGGATTGGTGTGTCACCCGGCACCGCGCCTGGTGAGGTAGATGTGCCGCTGGACCGCGGCAGCCGCACAGTAGACCGTGGACCTGCGGCAGTCAACGAACGTCCCGCGTTCCTAGTACGTTCGTTCCATCTATCGAACGGGGTCCACGATGAGAGACAGCACGGCAGTTCGCACGGGTGGACGCGAGGGCCGGCGTGCCGCGCGCAGCGTGCCGCAGGCGATGTTCCCCACGCTCGTGCGCAACATCCCGACCTACGAGTTGCTCCCGTCCGAGGCGGTCGAGATGATCCACGAGGAGTCGATGCGCATCCTCGAGGACGTCGGTTGCGAGTTCCGAGACGACGAGGCGCTGGCGATGTGGCGCGCCGCAGGCGCCGACGTGAACGAGTCGCGTGTCCGCATCGACCGGGGCATGCTGATGTCGTTGGTCGCCACCGCACCGGCCGAGTTCACGCTCAACGCGCGCAACCCCGATCGCAGCGTGCGCATCGGTGGCAACAACTCGATCTTCGTGCCGATGTACGGGGCGCCGTACGTGCGCGACCTGGACGACGTGCGCCGCTACGGCTCGCTTGCCGACCTCAACAACCTGCATCGCCTGGCACAGATGTCGGCGCCACTGCACTCGGCGTCGTCGATCCTGTGTGAGCCGATGGAGATCCCGGTCCCCAAGCGGCACCTGCACATCATCCACTCGGCGTTGACCAACTCCGACAAGCCGTTCATGGGCATCGTCACGTCACGGGAACGGGCCGAGGACGTGATGGCGATGGCCGGCATCGTGTTCGGCGAGGACTACGTCAAGGACAACACCGTCGTGGTGTCGATCACCAACTGCAACTCACCGCTGGTGTGGGACGCGACGATGCTCGACGCGATGAAGGTCTACATCTCGTCCAACCAGCCGGTGATCGTCGCTCCGTTTGCGCTGTGCGGCGCGTCGACGCCGGCGTCACCGGTGGGGGCGATCGCCCAGGTGAACGCCGAGGCGTTGGCCGGCGTGGCCTTCACCCAGATGATCCGCGCCGGTGCACCGGTGATCTACGGGCAGTTCATGGTCACCGTCGACATGCGCACGGGCGCGCCGATGGGTGGCACGGTCGAAGCCGCACAGATGATGTACGTGATGGGACAGCTGGCCCGGCGCTACGGACTCCCGTGGCGTACGTCGGGGTTCCACGTCGGGTCGCACATGAACGACGCCCAGGCCGGGTACGAGGCGAACATGCTGATGCACGCGGCGATCCTGTCGGGCGCCAACTACATCTGGCACGTCGCCGGCTGGCTGGAGGCCGGGCTGGTGTGCGGGTACTCCAAGTTCGTCACCGACGTCGAGCAACTACACGGCTGGTACCGCTACGCCGGCGGGCTGTCCTTCGCCGACTTCACCGACGCGATGGCCGCGGTGCGCGAGGTCGGGCCTCAAGGTCACTTCCTCGGCACGAAGCACACCCTCGAGCACTTCGAGTCGGCGTTCTTCAGCCCGACCATCATGGACTTCAACTCGTACGAGCAGTGGGCGGCCGAGGGGTCCAAGGATCACGACACCCGCGGCCGCGAGAAGGCCAGGGCGATGCTTGCCGCGTACGAGGCGCCGCCGATGGACGAGGCAGTCGCCGAGGCGTTGACCGACTTTGTGACGCGCCGCTCGGGCGAGCTTCCCGACTTCGTCTCGTGAGGCCACGGCCAACCCGGCCCCACCGCTCGCTCCAGCCCGGCAGCGGCCGGCACGCGTGATCCGGTTCAGCGCGCTGAACATCGCCGTCGGGCTGCTTGCCGGGCTGATGACCGGGTTCTCCAAGACGGCGGTGCCCGGTGCCGGCCTGCTCACCGTGCCGCTGTTCGCGGCGATCACCTCGGGCCGGCTGATCCCCGGCCTCACCCTGCCGACGCTGATCGCCGGTGACGTGCTGGCCGTGGCCTGGTACCACGCGCACGCCAGGTGGGACCTGTTGCGACCGCTGGCGTGGGGTGTCGCCGCCGGGTTCGCTGCGGGTGCTGCGTTCTTCGTCGCCGTCGGTTCGAGCACCCGGGTCCTCGACGTGGCGATCGGGCTCACCCTGCTGGTCGTCGTCGGTGCGCAGACCGCTCGGTTGCTCCGTCGCCGCCCGCCACAACCGGCGACCCGCGTCAGCGGCGCGGTGTACGGCTCTGCAGGTGGGTTCACCACGTTCGTGTCCAACGCCGCCGGACCGATCGTCAACACCTACCTGCTGGGTCTGGGGCTCGATCGCCGTCAGCTGGTCGGCACGTCCGCGTGGTTCTACTTCTCGGTGAACCTCGCCAAGGTGCCGCTCTACGTCGCGATCGGCGCGTGGACCTCGGGCGGGCGGTTCTTCACGGCCGACAGCCTCCGGTTCGACGCGCTCCTCGTTCCCGCTGTCGTCGTCGGAGCCGTCGTCGGACGGCGCGTCCTGCACCGGCTGCCCGAGCGGTTGTTCACCTGGGCCGTCCTGGTGCTATCCGGCGCCGGCGCCGTCCGGCTGCTGTTCTCCTGACCGGACGTGCCGCCCGCTTCCCCGTGCGCTGCGCCACGGCGCTGTCAGGGCATCGCGTCGGCGAGTCTGGCGATGTGCGCGGCGACGTCGGGGGGCTGGACGACGGCACCGCGGATCAGCTCGTCGAAGTGGCCGGTCAGCGTGCGGACGTGGTCCGACGAGGTCAGCACCAGGTACATCTGGCCGAGGTACAGCGACGCACGTTGCGGTCCGAAGATGGTCACGGGCACCGAGAACCGCTGCAGACCGTCGAACAGGAACCACCGGAATGTGGGATACAACTCGTCGACCAGTGCGGCCATGCGGGTCAGCTGATCGCGCCGGGCGGCGGCGGGCAGGTCGTGCCAGATGCCCTCGCCGCGGGCCAGCCCGTCGATCGACTGGATGCTCGAGCAGCACTCCATGTCGCTGCCGTGGTCCCTGGTCCACGCCAGCCGCACCGCCGCGGTCTCGATCTTCTGCTCGGGGCGGGCCGTGGCCCACTGACCGAGCTCGTGGTGGAACACGGCTTCGGTCTTGAGCAGGTCAGGCACCGTGGAGGGCACGTACCGGATCTTGTAGCCGGCCGCTTCGGCGAACCAGCCGATCAGGCGCTCGTCGTTGGGAGCGCGCGCCTCGAGCGCGAACGAGGCTTGTTCGGCCATCATCTCGGCCTGCATCGGGCCGCTCTCGGACAGCCCGATCAGCCAGTCGATCGACACCTGGTGGGTGGCGGCGACGGCGGTGAGCGTCTCGATCCGCGGGAGGCGCCGATTTTCGGCAGCGAGGAGCTGCGTCAGCGTGGACCGATCGAGGCCGGTCTCGCTGGCGAACCGCGACACGGTCAAGCCGCTGGCGCGCACGACATCCGCGAGCCTGCTGCGAAACGTGCGAAGCATCGTCCGGCGGTCCACCAGCAGAGCGTAGGCACAGCAGATGAAGCGTTGGTACCCCAGTTCGGTTGGATCTGCGGCGTGCATGCGGCGCGACGTGCGCAAATGCTCGCGCCCCGGCACGTGTCGGCATCGCCGCACGTCCCAAACTCGGAGTCGTGGCACCGCTCGCCGCGTCGACGCCGGCGACGGGTCTGCGCGCCGCCGCCACCGACCACGTCGAGTGGATCACGCTGATCCTGGTCGGCGC
>CAZMHG010000269.1:0-4792 GCA_964565975.1 uncultured Ilumatobacteraceae bacterium
GGTGTCGAGCCGGGGTGTCGGTTCGTACTCGTGGTAGTAGGCGGCGCCGAAGCGGATCGCCGGATGGTTCACGACGCGCGCCTCAGCCGGCCGCCACGGGCGCTGGTGGGTCGATGTTGCGCAGTTCGCTGACCGCGACGTACCCCTCGAGGAACGCATCCAGGTCGTCCTTCGGTGCGGTCGCCGTCGACGCGCAGTCGGCCGCTTTGACGGGGTCGCGCATCCCGTCGTTGATCAGCGCGGTGGGCACCTCGACCTCGCCGCGCACCGTCGTGCCGATGGCGCACGTCGGGACGTTGATGTTGGTGATCGGCATCACGGTGCCCGCCGAAGGCGCGGGAAGCGTGGCCCGGGACGCGGCGATCCAATCGATCACGTAGGTCACTGCGGTGGCGTAGTCGTACGGCTCGGGAAACCCGGAGCTGGTGGCGACGGCCGGGATCCCGCGCCGGGCCGCTTCGCGGGCCGCGCCGACGGTTCCGGAGACGGTGTCGGCGATGAACCCGAGGTTCTGCCCGGCGTTGATGCCCGACACGACCAGGTCGGGCAAGCCGGTGTACAGGCCCTGATCGAACGCGGCGATCACCGAGTCGGCCGGGAAGCCGGCCACGGCGATGGCTGGATAGCCGCTCTTGGTCGTCGTCGTCCCGGTTGCCAGCTTGCCGGCAGTGCGCTTGCTGCCCGCCCCGCTCTGGTTGGCCAGCGGGGCGATGACCGTGACCTCCACCTCGGGCAGCTTGCGCAGCGCTTCGACCAGCGCGTCGATGCCGTCGGCTTTGACCCCGTCGTCGTTCGTCACGAGGATCCTCAGATGCCGGATCGGGGTGGTCGTCGCCGAGGTGCCGGCTGTTGCCGGCGTGCTCGCGCTTGGCTGCGTGGTTGCGGTCGCCTGTGCCGCGGCGTGTGTCACGGCGAGTGGCAGGAACGTCGTGAGTGCGATCAGCGAGGCGATCCGGATGGGGTGGCGGGTGGGCATCTCCGGAGCGTAGGCCGGGTGCGACGGCACCTCGATCAGCCGAGGGCGCGCAGCGCGGGTCCCAGCTCGATGTCGTAGTGGTGGGCGAAGAGGCGGGCGTACGCCTCGTCGTCGGTCGCCCGGCCGAACGACAACCACTCGTCGTCGGTCATCGCCGCCCGGCCGTCGACCAGCTCGTCGGCCATCCAGCTGACGAGGTAGCGCAGGTGTGGGTGCTCGGTGGTGATCGCCTGATGGATCACCTTGGCCACCTCGACGGCGTCCGTGGCGAAGTGCCGGCCGGTCGCGTAGAGCGCGTACATCCGCCGGTAGACCTCGTCGTAGGCGCCGGTGGTGTCGGGCGAGACGACGTTCTTGCCGAAGATCGAGGTCTTGGTGATGCCTGGCTCGATGATGGCGACGCGGATGCCGTAGCCGGCGACCTCCTGGGCGAGTTGCTCGGACACGCCCTCGAAGGCCCACTTGGCGGCGACGTACGAGGCCTGCGCGGCCGAGGCGAAGCGGCCGACGACGGACGAGACGTTGACGATCGTCCCGTGGCGGCGATCACGCATGCCCGGCAGGACTGCTTGGATGCAGCGGATCCCGCCGAGCAGGTCGACCTCGAGGACGTCGCGGTACTGATCGGTGGAGGTGTCCTCGACGGTGCCGTTGCCGCCGATGCCGGCGTTGTTGACCAGCACGTCGACGCGACCGTGGCGTTCGAGGATCGCGCCGAACGCGATGCGCACCGACTCGTCGTCGGCGACGTCGGCCTGCACAACCTCGACGGTGACGTTGCACGCGTCGGCGCCGGCGAGCAGCTTTTCGGCCCGGGCGATGCTGCGCACCGTGCCGATCACGTGCTGCCCGTGCTTGGCCAGGTACAGCGCCGTGGCCCGACCGATCCCGCTGTTGGCGCCGGTCACGACGGTGATGGGTGTGCTGGTGGGGTAGGCACCCGTAGCCATGCGCCCACTGTAGAGCGGCGTCCGCTGCCGGTCAGTTCCGGGGTCGATCCTGCGGCGGCTGCGGTCGGTCGGGTCGCCACGCGGGCTCGGCGTCGCATGCCGACGCCATGCCGACCGGGTCGCCGCCGTCCGGGCCGACGAAGATCACGTCGCACAGCCCCAGGCCCTGCCCGGCGAGCACGCGGCGCAGGGCGGCGTACTGCACAGCGCGATCGCACATCAGCTGCGCGGCGCCGGTGACGTCGTCGGCGTGGCCGGTGTCGTCGGCGTCGGTGACCTCGCCGGTGCCGTTCATCGACGCGGTGATGGCCGGCCGGCAGGCGGCGCGTTCCTCGACGACGATGTCGACGACCTGGGTGAAGGTCGCGCCGGGCAGCTCGATGCTGTCGATCATCCACCCGAGCTCCGCGGGCGGGTCGCAGATCACCGCAGCCAGCGCCATCGTGTCGTCCAGCAGGACGAGCGCCTCGCGCTCGACGAGCCCGGCGCGGGTCAGCGCCGCGGCGAGGCCGGCGATGTCTGCGAAGGTGTCGAGTACGCATCCTGGTGTGCCGGTGGCACGACGCAGCCGGTTCTGGCGCGGCGTTGTGCTCACATGGTCGGATGCGTGCCGCTCGCGGCGGCGGAAGGATCGGGTCACGCCCGACCTGAGGACGCGTGCGGCCGCACGCCGGCAGCTGCTGCGAGGGTGCCGCGACCAGCGGGGATGCGGCTACTACCGTGACCAACCATGTCAGCAGTTGCAGGTTCATCGTCGACGTCACCCCGAACGCCCCGCGTCCGCACGAGGGGCGCACGGTTCGTCGCCGTCGGTCTCGTGGCGGCGATGGGATTCGTCGCCGCCGCATGCGGCGACGA
This sequence comes from uncultured Ilumatobacteraceae bacterium, assembly GCA_964565975.1. Lineage (GTDB taxonomy): Bacteria > Actinomycetota > Acidimicrobiia > Acidimicrobiales > Ilumatobacteraceae > JAKOUY01. The sequence continues at coordinate 2,785 of CAZMHG010000269.1, forward strand.
CGCACCGGCCACGACGACAACCACCACCTCCACCACGCCAGAGACCGTCCCGCCGTCGAACACGTCGGCCAGCGGTAGCGGGACGACGACGCCGGTCACCGAGGAGCCGCCGTCGAAGGCGACCGGCAACACCGAGGTGACGCCTGCCGGCAGCGGCGGCACGACGGGTGGCACCGCATCGGGTGTCACGGCGCGCACGACATCCGAAGAGCCGGTGACGACCACCACCGCGGCCCCGGCGGCGAGTGCTCTGGTCAAGGCGCCGCTCGTCGCGCCGATCGCCGGCGCGCCGAACATCGACGCGAAGGCCTACCTGGTCTACGACGTCAAGACGAACCGTGTGATCGCCTCGAAGGCCGCCGACACGCCGTTGCAGATCGGCAGCATCCAAAAGCTGCTGTCCGTCGCGGTCGCCCTGCGCGCCGGGGCGTTGGAGACAGTTGTCACCGTGCCGACGTTGCACCTCGTCGCCAAGGCCTCGAACGTGTCGCTGCGCAAGGGCGACAAGTACAGCCGGTCCGTGTTGATCCGGGCGATGCTGATCGCCAGCGCCAACGATGCCGCCGAGGCCCTGGCCGTCAACATCGCCGGCACCGAGGCCAAGTTCGCCGTGCGGATGAACGCATTGGCCAAGCAGCTGGGCATGACCGACACGGTCGCCAAGGGCGCCGACGGCGAGGACAAGCCGGGCCAGCACTCCACGGCGAACGACGTGCTCGCCGTCGCCCGTTTCGTGATGCGCTTCCCGCTGGTTCGTGCCGCGGTGATCCGCCGCAGCGCGAACATCCACGGCGTCCACGCGGCGACCAACCTGCTGCTCGGTACGTACGCCGGGGCTGACGGCATCAAGACCGGCCACACCGCCGGCGCCGGCTGGTGCGTCGTCGCGTCGGCAACGCGCAACGGCCGCCAGGTGTACGTCGTGGTGCTCGGCGCGAAGACCGACGCCGCCCGCTTCGCTGGTGCCAAGACCCTGCTCACCTGGGCCTTCAAGCAGTCCGTGTAGTGCGTGGCGTGGCGGTGGGCGAGCGCCGCCGGGCCTCCGCGGCGGCGCCACAGGTAGCCTGACGGCCCCCGCTCCCGTAGCTCAGGGGATAGAGCAACGGTTTCCTAAACCGCAGGTCGCAGGTTCGATCCCTGCCGGGGGCGCCAAGAAAGACCAGGTAGATGGCCATCCTGATGGTCGGCCGAAGTGGCCGACAGCCAGAGTTGTCCATCCACTTGTCCATCTTGTCCTTCCGGCACCGGGTTATCGTGTCCGTCGGCGCTGTGGTGTGGCGCAGCGATTGAGTGCCCGCTTGGCGCTCCTCGAAGTCCCCTGGACTCAGGAGCGTTGTGACATGTCGGAACTCGAGATGCGTGGCTACGCCGTTCTGCTCGAACGAGTGAAGTCGGAAGTTCAATCGGCGCGGACGCGAGCCGCGCTTGCCGTCAACAGAGAGCTGGTCGAGCTGTACTGGCGGCTCGGCCGGCTGATCCTCGACCGCCAGGACGCCGAGACCTACGGCACCAAGGTGATCGAACGACTCGCCGCCGATCTGCGCGTGGCGTTCCCCGAGATGCGTGGCCTCGGCCGGCGGAATCTGCACTACATGCGTTCCTTCGCAGAGGCGTGGCCCGACGTCGAGGTTGTGCAACGACTCATTGCACAACTTCCTTGGGGCCACAACGTGGAACTGCTGTCGGCCCTCGACGTTCCAGCCGATCGGGTCTGGTACGCACAGCAGGCTGTCGCCCAAGGTTGGTCGCGCAACGTGCTCGCTGCGCAGATCATGTCGAAGTTGCACCTTCGCAGTGGTGCGGCTCCATCGAACTTCTCGACCGCTCTGCCGCCCTCTGAGTCGGAACTCGTCCAGCAGCTCATCAAGGACCCGTACCACCTCGACCTCCTCGACCTGTCGATCGCAGCGACGGAGCGGATGCTGGAGAACGCACTGATCGAGCAAGTCGAGCGGTTTCTCCTCGAGCTCGGCCAAGGCTTCGCGTTCGTCGGCCGTCAATACGCACT
>CAZMHG010000270.1:0-3586 GCA_964565975.1 uncultured Ilumatobacteraceae bacterium
CGCCACCAGCGACTCGCCGGGGTCGTTGCGCACTCCGATGCCGGCAGCCAATACACGTCCGTGGCGCACACAGAACGCCTCGCTGAGATCCACGCCCTGGCCTCAATCTGCAGCATCGGCGATTCCTACGACAACGCGCTCGCCGAGTCAGTGAACGGGCTCTACAAGACCGAGCTCATCCGCCGGCGAGGCCCCTGGCGCCACGCCGAACACGTCGAGCTAGAGACCCTCGCCTGGGTCGACTGGTTCAACAACCGCCGACTCCACAGCGAGCTCGGCGACATCCCACCCACCGAGTTCGAGCACGACTACTACGCTCGAACCCGGACCCAACATCAAGCCCCAACACCCACCCGGACCTGATGCAAAAGACCGGCCGGTTCACCCGGACCTGATGCAAAAGACCGGCCGGTTCAGTCCTCGCGGGCCACTGGGCAGGCCTGACACCTGACCCCCAAGGAAGGTTCTCGTCTTTCTCGATCACCCGGTCCAGCACCCGCCATTGTCCTAGCCGAGAGAGGGCTGCCCAGCGAGCACATCGAAGTCCCCGCGGTAGGAGACACTGCAGCAAGCCCCGGCAACTGGACCTTACGAGGAATAGGGGTTGCTGGTACCGAGCACGAGGTAGGTCGTGGCGTGGGCGGGGCGGGCGAGGCTGGCTGGCAACAGTCCAGGGTAGAAGTCGGCGACGGGAGGTCCATGGCGAAAGCCGCGTCTGCGGTTCCTGCGACGACTGCCGCGCTCTCAAAGGGCTCCGGGTGTCATCCGTGAGCAGTGGCCGGCACCACACGCGAGGGGTGCCGACTGGCTGACGGTGCCCGGCGGGAGCTGGCTGTCACTCGAACAGGCCCTCCGGGCGTTGAGGTCGAGCCCGCCGCTCTACATGCGTGGATGGCACGCCGGCGAGGATCAGGAGTTGGCTGGGGCTCCGATGAACGCGTTGTAGCCCGCAGCATCGACGGGGACCATCTGCTCGATGATCGTGGTGAGCTCGTCGATGTCGAAGAGTTCCGTCGATCGGACGGAGACCACGAGGCCGGGGGCCTCGGTCCACCAGATCTCGATCTCCAGTGGGCCGTTGTCGCTTTGCTGAGCAGATGTGTATGCGTACCCGTCGTGGCCTCGAATCGTGATTCGTTGAGCCTGAATCGGTGCGTTCTTGGCGTACACCCCCTGCTCGTCAGCCCCTTGCCACGTCTGAACGTTCAGCTGGCCCGCAACACCATCGACGCCGCCGACAGTTGCGACCCACGAGGTCTCGGTGACCTGTTGGGTGAAGGGGACGTCCTCGCCGACGAGCACCGTTCGCCCGGCAGGAAGAGGGTCGGAGACGAGATCGAGGGAAGGCCGCCCCTGTAGCGGTTCGGCCAGCGGTACCGATTTGAGTGATTGCGCGAACTGCACGAGTTCCGTGTGCGACACGCCAGTTCCGGCTGAGAGGCTCACTCCGATGTTGCCGGTGAACCATCCCGCCTGGAGCAGACCGCTGGGATCGGAACAGAACGAGCCGGTGGTGGCGGCCACGGCGAACGGTGTTGATCCAGCGATGGGAGTAGCCGCGTCCATCCACTCATCGGCGCTATACGCAACCGCCCCGTCCGGCATCGGGAGCGAGAGAAAGCTATGGCATGGAATCGCCATCGACTTGCTGTCGGCGTACTCGAGACGAATCATCAGAGTCGGGTCCTGTGGGTCGGCGAGTGCGCCAAACACGCGGACTTGGAACCCCGATGGCTCGCTCCTCACCGTCGGTGGAAGTGGCGGTTGAAGGAGCATGAGCCCATCGGGAAGCGAGGGCAAGCTCATCCCAACCAGGACCGGCAACTCGCCGGGCGCGAGGGGGACGGATCCACCCTGCGGATCGACCGATGGCGATGGTTGGTCAGTTGCTGCGCCAGCGGGGCTTTGCTCAGTGCTGCGGTTGATCTGGAGAGTCACAAGTCCACCGAGACCGATCGCCACAACCGCGGCCGCGCCGACGAGAGCGCGCCGGTGGCGCTGGGGCTGGCCAGTGGGGTGAATCGCCACGGGCGGAGCTTGGTGACCGGGTTCCTCTTCGAAGACGTCTCGCGTGCTTGCGTCCGAGTCGGCGTTGCCTGCTGCGGCCCCGCTGATCTGTGACCAGACCCGATCCCGTGTTACGGGGTCGAGGTACTCGTCGTCGGGGCGGAGTCGATCAAAGCGCTTCAGTACATCCATGGTGTTGCTCCTTCTGGCGATTCGGATGAGATGTGGGGGGAGTCGATGGTCTTTCGAAGATCGCGTCGAATTCGGTGCAGGCGCGACCGAACCGTGGCAGGTGCAATATCGAGGGCTTGCCCGATCTCTGTGCTGTTGAGGCGTTCCCAGCCCGACAGGAACAGGAGATCCCGATCTTCGGCTGGGAGATCGACGACCGCGCTGAGCAGACGTTCGGCGTCGGTCTCGGCGTCGACGCGGCGAGCGACGCCGTCCGCCAGCCCTATCAGCGGGTCGATGTCAACTGCCCTGATCGATGCTGAACGCTGGAGAGCGAGCAGACGCCGGCGCTCGGTGCGCCAGTGTCGGCGGAGCAGATTCGTCGCGATCCCGAACAGCCATGCCCTCTCGCTCCCACGAGTGTGGTCGAACGTCGGGTACGAGTCGATCGCAGCTCGAAACGTCTCGGCCAACAGATCCTCGGCGAGTTCGCGTCCGACGCGACGGGCAAAGTATGCAAAGAGGCTCCCCGCATGATCGTCGTACATCGATCGCATTGATTCTGCGTCGAACCTGACCATGGGTGAAGTCTCCTGCACTCTCTGCCGCGCATGCACGACACGTACTTGCCCGCAGCGGGCTTGGTGTTGCAGAACTCGAGTCCTCACCCCGGGACTCGCAGTGCGACTCCTCAAGCGCAGGTCGGAAGGCGGAACTTGCCGGTTGCTGGGCGACGGCCGAGCGCTTCGGCGATCTCTGCTTCGGTCAGGCCGAGCCAGTAGCGGAGACGACAACCGCGCGTTGGTCGTACGGGAGACGTCGGAGCGAGTCGTCGAGTTCGCGTTCCTGCTCGGTGAGTGACTCCGGTCCTGCGCCGTGGCGTGCCATGCAGAGCTGCAGACGCTTCTGCGACGTGTGCCACGACCGGCACACGTTCACCGTCGTGGTTCGCAGCAATGCAGCCGGGTTGTCAATCCACTGGTCTGCGTTTAGGGCGTATCGGTACGCAGCACGAACGCGTCTTGACCGAGGTCGTCGGCGACTTCAGGCCGGTTGGTCAGCAGACGCGCGAGCCGTGCGGTCTGGGTGAAGTTGTCGCGGTCACACCCGTAGCGACCTCGCCAACGGCGACATGGTTCCATCGAATCCGGCCGTGCACAGCGATCGCGAGTGCTGTCACGCGCTGGCCGCCCCGGCGGCGTCTCACTGTTGAATGTTCGAGATCGACGACACCACCGCCACATCTTCGCCTGACGAGCTCTGGCGCTCCCATGCCGACGAGTTGCTTCGTTTTGCCACGGTGCTGGTCGGTCCGACTGATGCACACGACATCGTCGTCGAGGCGTTTCTCAAGAGCTTCGACTCGATGGACGCGCGAGGCGTTACCAACCAACGGGCGTACTTGTTC
>CAZMHG010000270.1:3596-4791 GCA_964565975.1 uncultured Ilumatobacteraceae bacterium
GCGCTGTCGTCAATCATGCACACGATCTGCGACGTGCACGGGAGCGTCGATGGGCACGCGATCTCGCTGCGATCGGGCCCACGAGCACGGCTGCTCCGGACACCTTCATTGACGTCCGTCGTGCCGTTGCCGGACTCAGCGTGCAACAACGCGCCGTCGTCTACTTCTCCTACTGGGAGGACCTGCCCGAGCGTTCGATCGCAGATCTCCTGCAGGTCGCGCCAGGCACAGTTCGCCGTCATCTCGTACGCGCCCGTACCAACCTCAGAAAGGCACTCCGATGAACGATCAACTCGATCGCGCTGTGCGCAGCGTTCTCACAGACGTCATCTCGACCGCTCCCAGTCGAGACGACCAACCGATCCGAACGGTCGGCGTTGTGGAGGTCCCATCACGAGCGGGCCGCCCGTACCTCATGGTGGCCGCCGCAGCACTCGCGGTGGTCGGTGTTGGGGGAGTGGCCCTGGTGAACAGCCGCGATACTCGCCAGACACCCGCGTCGGCGACGCCGACCAGCGTTCCGGCCGCTCTAGCGACGTCGACGCCCGACACATCAGTGCCGACCGTTCCAACGACAGTACTGGCAGGCCCGGCAGACCTCTACCAGCAGGTCGGCTATCGCATCGCGCAAGGCGAGGAGAGCCTTGCTGCGCTCGGCTTCCCAAACCACGAGTACGCGATTGACGGCGATGGAGTCACAACGGTCTCGGCCGGCGACCCCTCCCGCCCCGATGAGCGGACCATCACGATCGTGATGACGCCAGGCACCATGCTTCAGCCGGAGAGTCACAGCCGCACGCCCGTCACGGTGGTGGAGCAGACGAGCACCCTGATCCGCGTCGAGAACCACTCGAACGACGGGTGGATCTTCTCGGTGGAGTTCATCGACACGGGCGGAGGACCGCTTCCCGCCGTCGAACAACTCCAAGACCTCATCTACTCGATCGACCCCTGAGCCAGACGGCGCACACCACACCATCTCCGCACGTCGGAGTGCAACGCTGAGGTGGTGCCGATGCTTTACCTGGTGTGGCTGTGGAGTCGAGAGTGACCGACCAAGGTTTCGAAGAGTTCGTGCGCGCCGACGGCGAGCGCTTACGGCGAGTGATGAGCTCGCAGTACGGCGTGGACATCGGGTGCGAGTCGACGGACTCGGCGCTGGCGTGGGCGTGGGAGCACTGGGATCGGCTGCGGG
>CAZMHG010000271.1:0-4744 GCA_964565975.1 uncultured Ilumatobacteraceae bacterium
CGAGGTCCTCGAGCTCGAGCCGGGCCGGCGTGCCACGGGGGAGTGGCGCCTCACCGGTGAGGAGTGGTTCTGGGCGGGGCACTTCCCGGGCCGCCCGACGTTGCCTGGCGTCCTGATGTGCGAGGCGATCGCCCAGGTCGGGGCGATCGCGGTGCTCTCCGATCCGGCAAAGGCCGGCAAGTTGCCGCTGTTCGGCGGGTTGGACGGCGCCCGCTTCCGCCGCCAGGTGCTGCCCGGCGACACCCTCCGCCTCGAGGTCGAGCTGGGCCGAATGTCGGCCCGCGCCGGCAAGGGATCGGGCCGCGCCATGCTTCGCGGCGACGTCGCCTGCGAGTGCGAGCTGATGTTCGTGATGGTCGACGGTTGATCGTGGGCCACTCGGACGCCGCAGCACCGTCGCCCGCCCCCGCCGACGGTTGGAGCCTCGACCACGTCGTCGTCCTGGTCGACGACCTCGACCAGGCGGTCGCGGACTACACCGCGCTCGGCTTCACCGTGTTCCCCGGAGGCGTGCACACCGGTGAGGTCTCGCACAATGCGCTGATCTGCTTCGCCGACGGCACGTACCTGGAACTGTTCCGGTTCATGCGCACGGTGGAGGGCCACCAGTGGTGGCACCACCAGGGCCACGGCCCCGGGCTGATCGACGTCGCCCTGCTGCCGCGCGACATCGACGCCGACGTCGCCGCGGCGCGCTCGCGCGGCCTCACCATCGACGGGCCCGACGACGGCGGCCGTCTCCGCCCCGACGGTGTGCGGCTTGCGTGGAAGGCCGCGTCCCCCACCGCGGTCGATCTGCCGTTCCTGTGCGCGGACGTCACCCCACGGTCGTTGCGCGTTCCCGCCGCGCCGGTCCACGCCAACGGTGCCACGTCGATCGCCGAAGTCGGCATCGCCGTGCATGACCCCACGGCCAGCGCGGCGCGCTACGCCGCACTGCTCGGGCGGCACGACCAGACCGCAACCGTCCACGTCGGCGGCACCCGGCTGCGCCTCGACGACGCCCGGCCGACCGCGGTGTCCCGCCTGGCAACCCGCGGCGAGGGCCCGGCATGGCTGGTGCTCGGTGGGCTGGACGTGGCGGACCTCGACCCGGCGCGCACGCACGGCGTGCCGATCGCCGGCGCGGCGTGATCACCAGCTGACGTCGGCACAGCCACCGTGGTCGGCGGGCTCGACCTGCACCGTGGCATGGGCGATGCCGTAGCGGTCGGAGAGCACCGCCCGGGCCTCGGTCAGGACCTGGGCAAGGTGATCGGACGAGGCGACCATGAGGTGCACGGTGGCCGAATCCATCCCGCTGGTCAGCGTCCAGACGTGCAGGTCGTGGACGTCCACGACGTGGGTCACGGCGCGTAGGGACTCGCCGATGGCCGCGGGATCGTGGTGCTCGGAGGCGGCCTCGGTCAGGATCCGTAGCGCCTTCCTACCCAGCCGCACGGCCCGCGGCGCGATCCACAGCCCGATCGCCGCGCCCAGCACCGGGTCGATCCACCGCCAGCCCGTCGCCCAGATCAGCGCCGCGCCGACGACCACCGCGACCGAGCCGGCCAGGTCGGCGAGCACCTCGAGATAGGCGCCCTCGACGTTCAACGACTCCTTGCTGCCGGCGCGCAGCAGCAGGAACCCGACGATGTTGACGGCCAGCCCGAGCGCGCCGACGACCAGCACGACCGGGCCGTCGATGTGCGGTGGATCGCCGATCCGGCGAAGGGCCTCGATCACCACCCATGCACCCACGCCGAGCAGCAGCACCGAGTTGGCCAGCGCGGCGAGGATCTCCAGGCGGTACCAGCCGAACGTCCGGTAGCCGGTCCGGCTGCCGCGTCCGGCGAGCGTGACGGCGGCAAGGGCCATCCCCAGGCCGAGCGCGTCGGTCGCCATGTGCCCGGCGTCGGACACGAGGGCGAGCGAGTGGGTGGCGAGGCCGACCACGACCTGGACGACGGCAAAGGCGACCACCAGCCCGAACGCACACCACAGTCGCCAGGCGTGCTCGGCCCCGGCGCTGCGCAGCGCAGCCCCGTGATCATGGTCGTGAGCGCCCCCGTGATCGTGGTCGTGACCGTCGTGGTGGCGAGGTCCGGGCGCGCCGCCGGCGTGGTCGTGACCCGGCGCGCTCACCGCATCCGCCTACGCCGGGGCGAGGATGATGCTGCCGTTGTGCCCGCCGAACCCGAGGCTGTTCGACATCGTCGGCCCGGGCTCGAACGGCCGAGCGGAGCCCGTGACCAGGTCGATGTCGAATGCCGGGTCGACGTCGGTCGTGCCTGCGGTGGGCGGGATTGCCCGGTGCTCGAACGACAGCAGCACCGCGGCGGCCTCCAGCGCGCCGGCGGCGCCGAGCGCGTGGCCGGTGACGCCCTTGGTCGAGGTCATCGGCACGCCGCGCCCACCGAACACCTCGGTCACCGCGGCGGCTTCGGCCGCGTCGTTCAGCGGTGTCGAGGTGCCGTGGGCGTTGATCTGGGTGATGTCGGCCGGCGCCAGGCCGGCATCGGCGAGCGCCAGGCGCATGCACCCGATCGCCCCGACACCGCCGGGCGCCGGCGCGGTGATGTGGTGCGCGTCGGCGTTGGACGCCGCGCCGACCACTTCGCCGAGGATCGTCGCGCCACGCCGGACGGCGGACTCCCACTCCTCGAGGATTAGCACCGCGCCACCCTCGCCGAGGACGAAGCCGTCACGGTGGACGTCGAACGGCACGCTGTGCCCGCTCGTGGACAGCGCCGTCATGTTGCCGAAGCTGGCCACCCCGATCGCGCAGTTGGCGCTCTCGGCGCCGCCCGTGGCGACGGCATCGGCCATGTCCCAGGCGATCAGCCGCGCCGCGTACCCGATCGCATGGGTCGCCGCGGCGCATGCCGTGGTGATCGTCTCGTTCGGGCCGCGCAGGCCGTACTTCATCGAGATCGCCGCGCCTGCGGCGTTGGGCATCATCATCGGCACGAGGAACGGCGAGACGCGCCGCTCGCCCTTGGTCAGCAGGACCTCGATCTGCTCTTCGGTACTGCGCAGGCCGCCGACGCCGGTGCCGAAGATCGTCCCGAAGCGCGCCGGGTCGGCGCAGATCGTGGCAGGGTCGCCGGCCTGGGCGAACGCCTCGGCCGCTGCCGCGGTGGCGAACTGCTCGAAGCGGTCGGCGCGCCGCGCCTCTTTCGGGTTGTCGTAGTAGGGGAGCGGGTCCCACTCGACGATCTCGGTGGTGCGCCCACCGGTCAGCCCTGGGCCGTTGAGCCCGGACCAGAACGCCTGCTTACCGATGCCGCAGGGCGCGACGACCCCGTAGCCGGTGATCGCAACCCTGCGTCCCGTGCCCCTCATCAGCCGATCTTGGCGACGACCAGGTCGTAGGCCTGCCCGACGCTCTCGATGCCTTCGAGCTCCTCTTCGGGGATCTCGACACCGAACTCCTCTTCGAGGGCCATCACCAGCTCGACCAGGTCGAGGCTGTCGGCGTCGAGGTCGTCACCGAACTTGGCTTCGGGCGTGACCTTCTCCTCGGGCACCGAGAGCACCTCGACGGCGCACTTCTTGAAGCGACCCCAGAGTTCCTGATCCACGTGTATCTCCTTGTGTGTGGTGTAGTGAGCGAGCGTAGTGGCCGTTGTCCGGGCCACGGTGACTTCGTCAGTGGCCCATCCCCAGGCCACCGTCGACAGGGACGACGGCACCGGTGATGTAGGCCGCGTCGGGCGAGGCGAGGAAGGCGACGACGCCGGCGATCTCGTCGGGTGTGGCCATGCGCGCCAGCGGCACGGCCGCGGTGAGCTCGGCCAGCCGTTGCTCGCCGAGGGCCGCGGTCATGTCCGTGGCGACTGGGCCGGGGGCGACGACGTTGGCGGTGATGCCCCGCGACCCCAGCTCGCGGGCGACCGACCTGGCCAGCCCGACGAGTCCGGCCTTCGACGCCGCGTAGTTCACCTGGCCGGCCGAGCCGAGCAGGCCGACGACCGAGGACATCAGCACGATCCGGCCTCGACGGGCTCGGAGCATGCCCGGCGCGGCACGGCGCACGACGCGGAAGGCGCCGTTGAGGTTGGCGTCGATGACCGACGCGAAGTCGGCTTCCTTCATCCGCAGCAGCAGGCCGTCGTTGGTGATCCCGGCGTTGGCGACGAGGACCTCGACCGGACCGTACTGGGCCTCGACTGCCGTGAAGGCCGCGTCGACCTGCTCGGTGGAGGTGACGTCGCACTGCACGCCGAACAGCCCGTCGGGGGGCGGCGAGCTGTTGTAGGTCACCGCGACCTGGTCGCCGAGCCCGGCGAAGCGCTGCGCACAGGCCAGGCCGATGCCGCGCGACCCGCCGGTGACGAGGACGACTCGGCTCATCGGCCGCCCCAGCGCAGCACGGCGCTGGCCGCGGTCATGCCGGCGCCGAAGCCGACCAGCAGGACCAGGTCGCCGGGCTGGACGCGCTGGTCGTCCAGCGCCTTGCCGAGGGCCAGCGGGATCGACGCCGACGACGTGTTGCCCGTGTAGTGCAGCACCGTGGCGGCCTTCTCCATCGGGATGCCCAGTCGGTCGCACGCCGCCTGGATGATGCGCAGGTTGGCCTGGTGCGGGATCACGAGGGAGATCTGGTCGGCGGTGACGCCGGCCTGGCTGAGCGACTGCTGGGCGGAGTCGACCATGATCCGCACGGCCCGGCGGAACACTTCCTTGCCGTCCATCTTGATGTGCCCGCCGATCTCGGCGTACAGGAACCGCTCCGCGCTGCCGTCGGCGTCGAGGTGCCAGC
>CAZMHG010000272.1:0-954 GCA_964565975.1 uncultured Ilumatobacteraceae bacterium
CGTCGACCTGCTGATGACCAACTTCCACCTGCCGCGCACGACCCTGTTGATGATGATCGACGCGTTCGTCGGGCCGCGGTGGCGTGACCTCTACCGCTCGGCGATCGCGGCCGGTTACCGGATGCTCAGCTTCGGCGACGCGATGCTCCTCGACCGGGGCGCGGCCTGATGCACCAGGTCACCGTTCACGTCCAGGCAACCGACGGCGCGGCCCGCGCCGGCGTGGCCACCACGGCCCGCGGCACCTACACGACCCCCACGTTCATGCCGGTCGGCACGCGCGGCGCGGTCAAGTACCTCAGCGCCGCGGACTACGCGCGCCTCGGTGCGCAGATCGTGCTCGGCAACACCTATCACCTGATGCTCCGCCCGGGAGCCGAGACCGTCGCGGCACTGGGCGGGCTGGGCCGATTCGCCGGGTGGGGTGGTCTGACGCTCACGGATTCGGGCGGCTTCCAGGTGTTCTCGCTCGATCCGAAGGTGGACGACGACGGCGTCACGTTCCGCAGCACGTACGACGGTTCGGTGCACCGGTTCACGCCGGAGGCCGCGGTTGGCACACAGGAGTTGCTCGGTGCCGACATCCAGATGGTCCTCGACGTCTGCCCACCGCTGCCGTCGCCACCGGATCTCGTCCGCCTTGCCGCAGATCGCACCGCGGCGTGGGCGGCGCGTGCACGGGCCGCGCACCGCTGCCCCGACCAAGCGCTGTTCGGCATCGTGCAGGGTGGCACCGATCCGGCGTTGCGTGCCGAGAGCGCACGGCGCACGGTGGACCTGGACTTCGACGGGTACGGCATCGGTGGCCTGAGCGTCGGCGAGACCCGCGAGGAGATGCTCCCCGCGCTGGCCGCGGCGATCGAACACCTGCCGGCCGACCGGCCGCGCTACCTGATGGGTGTCGGCGACCCGGCCAGCTTGGTGGAGGCCGTCGCCCTCGGCGTCGACCAGTTC
>CAZMHG010000272.1:964-3353 GCA_964565975.1 uncultured Ilumatobacteraceae bacterium
AGACCCGCATCGGTCGGCACGGCACGGCACTCACGTCCACGGGCAAGGTCCACGTGAAGAACGCCGCGCACGCGCGGAGCGACGCGCCGCTGGACGCGACGTGCACCTGCGAGGTGTGCGCGCAGCACTCCCGCGGGTATCTGCGGCATCTCTTCCAGGTCGCCGAGCCGACCGCGTCGCGCCTGCTCAGCCTGCACAACGTGGCCTGGACGCTGCAGCTGATGGCCCGGATGGAGGCCGCGATCCGGGCGGGCACGTTCGACGCGCTTCGGCGCGAGACCAGCAGCGTGTGGTCCTGAGCGGTAGGGTTGTCGGCCGATTGCCTGCACCCTGACGCGGGCGGAACACAAGTGGGACCCATGCACCTGTTGACGATCCTCGCATCGACCTCCACCACGAAGACCTCCACGACCAGCAGCATCGCCGGTCTGCTGCCGCTGTTGCTGATCCCGGTGGCGATGTACTTCCTGATGATCAAGCCGCAGAAGAAGCGCCAGCGGCAGGCAGCGGCGCTGCAGGCATCGATCGACGTCGGCGACGAGGTGATGACCACGTCGGGTGTCTACGGCTTCGTCACCGGCTTCGACGGCGACATCGCCTGGCTCGAGATCGACGACAACGTCCAGATTCGCGTCGCGCGCGCCTCGATCCAGCGCAAGGTCGACACGGCGAGTGGTGACACGGCAACGCCGACCGACGCGAGCGGCGCGGCCAAGGGCAGCCTGCGCGCACCGAAGCCCGAGACGACCCGCTCGACGGTCGTCACGCCGTCGCAGATCGCCAGCGCCGACTCCGACCAGTAGTCCTCCGTGCGCAAGAAGCTCCTGTACACGCTGCTGGCGACGGTCGCCGTCGCCTATGGCGGCCTGTTGATCACGCTGCTCAGCGGCACGCACCCGGCGACCGGACTCGATCTGCAGGGCGGCCTCAGCGTCACGCTCCAGCCGAAGGGCAACGACTACAACGCGTCCAGCCTGGACCTGACGGTCGAGAAGATCCGCGAGCGCATTGACAGCCTCGGCGTCGCCGAGCCGGAGATCCTGCGCCAGGACAACACCGTGGTCGTCAACCTGCCGGGCGTCAAGGACCAGCAGGCGGCGCTCGACATCGCCAAGATCAGCGGCAAGGTGTACCTGCGTCCGGTGCTCGCCGGCTGTCAGGAGAACGCCCGCCCGGCGAACTCGCTGGGCACGACGACGACCACCAGCACGACGTCCACGACCGCCGGGACAGGGTCGACCGCGACAACCGGGGCGGTAGCGGCGTCCACGCCGGCCGGTACGGCCGCAGCGACCACGGCCGGTACGGCCGCGACGTCCACGGCCGGTACGGCCGCAGTGACCACGGCGAAGTCGGGTTGGCGCCGGTCGACGGCAACCACCACCCCGGCCACCACGCCGGTGACAACGGCGTCGGCAACCCCGGCCAGCGCGGCGGGCACGACGCCGGCCACGGTGGCGACCGACGCCACGGTGGTGACCGACGCCACGGTGGTGACCGACGCCACGGCGACTGCCGGTACCGAGGTCTCCGTCACCAGTACGACGGTGCTCGACGAGAACGGCTTTCCGCCGTCGGACCCGTCGGCCACGGAGTACCGTCCCATCCGCCCGACCAAGGAGATCGAGAGCGGCTACTGCGAGGTCGGGCCTGCGCAGGCCGACGGCACGGTGTTCTCCGACGACGCCTCGGCCGACGTGGGAACCAGCGGGTGGGAGGTCGTGGTCAGCCTGCGTGAAGGCGCCAGCGGTGCCGATCTGTGGAACTCGCTCGCCGGGCAGTGCTACCGCGGCGACTCGACGTGCCCGTCGCACCAGATCGCCATCGAGCTGGACGGCGAGATCGTCTCGCACCCGAACGTCAACGACCCCAACTTCACCGACCGGGTGTCGATCAGCGGCAGCTTCACCGAGTCCGAGGCGCGCAGCCTGGCCAGGGTGCTGCAGAGCGGCGCGCTGCCGGTGGAGTTGCAGGTCCAGGCCGTGCAGAACATCTCGCCGTCGCTCGGCAAGGAGTCGTTGCACGCAGCGATCATCGCCGGCGTCGTCGGCGTCGGTCTGGTGCTGATCTTCATGGCGTTCTACTACCGGCACCTCGGGCTGATCGCCTTCGCCGGGCTCACCGTGTCCGGCGCGATCCTGTGGACGGTCATCTCGGTGCTCAGCAAGACGCAAGGCCTCGCCCTGTCACTCGCCGGGGTCGCCGGCATCATCGTGTCCGTCGGTGTGACCATCGACTCGTACGTCGTGTTCTTCGAACGATTAAAGGACGAGGTGCGCACCGGCCGAACGTTGCGCAACAGCGCGCAGCGGGGCTTCGCCGGCGCGTGGCGGACCATCGTGATGGCCGACCTCGTGTCGCTGATCGGCGCGATCGTGCTGTGGTACCT
>CAZMHG010000272.1:3363-4742 GCA_964565975.1 uncultured Ilumatobacteraceae bacterium
ATCGGTGCGCAACTTCGCCTTCTTCCTCGGCCTGTCGACCCTCATCGACCTCGCCGTGGCCTGGTTCTTCACCCGCCCGGCGGTGCTGCTGCTGGCGCGCACGGCCTGGATGGGCAAGCGCAAGGTGATGGGTCTCGAGATCGCCGGCGAAGGAGCGAAGTGATGACCGAGCTGTCGACCGCCGGCGACGAGATCATCGATCCGGCCACCGGCCACGTCCGCCGCGGGCTCGGCGGCCGGCTCTACCACGGCGAGACGGCGATCGACTTCTACCGCCGGCGCTGGTTCTGGCTGGCGTTCAGTGGCGTCCTGATCCTGATCTCGTTGGGGTCGCTGGCGACGCGTGGGCTGAACCTCGGCATCGACTTCAAGGGCGGCGTCGCCTGGGAGGTCGACGCCACGCACATCACCGAGGCCCAGGCCAGATCCGTGCTCGACGCCAGCGGGCTGAAGGGATCCGAAGCCAAGATCGTGACCCGCAAGGCCGAGGACGGCGTCGCCCGCCTGTTCATCCAGACCTCGGCGCAGACCGAGGACAAGCGCGTCGCGGTGCAGCAGGCCCTGGCCAAGCAGGCCCAGGTCGACGCCAAGGACGTCAGCACCACGTCGGTCAGCGCCACGTGGGGCGAGACGATCACCGACAAGGCGATCCGCGCCCTGGTCATCTTCATGGTCCTCGTTGCCCTGTTCATCGCCTGGCGGCTGGAGTGGCAGATGGCGGTCGCGTCGATCGTGGCGATGCTGCACGACGTGCTGATCAGCGTCGGCCTGTACTCGGTGTTCGGGTTCGAGGTCACCCCGGCAACGGTTGTCGCGTTCCTCACGATCCTCGGGTTCTCGCTGTACGACACGATCGTCGTGTTCGACAAGGTGCGCGACAACGCCGAGAAGTACTCCGGAACCCGGATGCCGTACGCCGACGTGCTGAACGTGTCGATGAACCAGGTGCTGATGCTTTCGCTGAACACATCGCTCGCCGCGGTGCTGCCGGTGCTCTCCCTGCTGGTCCTCGGCTCGGGCATCCTCGGTGCGGTCACGTTGCGCGAGTTCGCCCTGGCCCTGCTCGTCGGGCTGGTCACCGGGTCGTACTCGTCGCTGTTCATCGCCTCGCCGTTGCTGGCGATGCTGAAAGAGCGCGAGCCGCGCTACCGCACGCTGATCGGCCCGCACGCCACCGGCACCGAGTTGGAGCGGCTGGTGCTCGGCGGTTCACCGGCGAGCCGCAAGTCCGAGCGCAGCGAGCGCCGTACGGCCGCGGCGCTGGCCGGTGGCGCGGTCGCCCCGGTGGCGGGCGTCGTCGGCGGGCCGTCGGGCGAGGTCTCGCCCGACACGTTGCTGACCCACCCGCCGCGGCCACGCAAGAAGAAGCGGTCGGGCTC
>CAZMHG010000273.1:0-1510 GCA_964565975.1 uncultured Ilumatobacteraceae bacterium
GCTCGCACACAAGAGCCCAACAGCGCCGGCGCGCAGTGGTTCATCGCCGGCGGCCCGAAGGTCTCCCTGCTCAACGGCGGCCCCTACGTCACCTTCGGCCACGTCACCAAGGGTCTTGACCTGGTGGCCAAGATGGTCACCTACGCCGACCCGGCCGACTCGATGAGCATCAGCAAGGACATCACCGTCAACAAGGTCACCATCGTCGAGTCCGGTGGTTCCACGCCGTCCTCCACGGCCGGCACCGGTGCCTCCTCCACGGTGGCCGCGACCACGGCCGCCACCACCACCGGCACGGCGACCACCACGCCCGCCGCGGCGACCACCGCGCCGACCACGACCGCGCCGGCCTCCACCGCGCCGACCTCGACCTCGCAGCCGTAGCCCCAGCCCGTCCGCCCCGCTCCGGCGCGGACGAGGTCGGGAGCAAGCCGCCGGGCCGGCCCGCCCCGGCGCGCCCCTACGGCATGGGCAGGGTTCCGTGCGCCTGCACGTCGCCGACCAGACGCCACGCATCGGTGCGCACGAGCGCCGCACCGGTGGGCACCTCGGCCAGGGCGACCTTCGACGCCTTGGCCAGATCGAGCGTGCGGTGCCGGCGCTCGGCGGACCAGGTCTCGGCCTCGGTCATCAGCGCCAGGCCCACGGCCAGGCCGAGCCCGAGCGTGAACGCGCCGCCGCGTGGGTCGACCAGCGGGTCGCACAGCGCCGCCGCGCTGGCGCCGACCCCGACCACGGTTGCGCCCCGGCCGAGCACACCGACGAGCGCCGTCCACAGCGCGGTGTCCTTCAGTACCGAGCGCAGATGCAGCGGCTGGTCGCCGACCAGGTAGACGACGTCCGCCTGATCGATCACCGCCGCCGCTCCCGCGTCCTGGGCGTCGCCGCGTTGCAGGACCATCAGCGCTTCGACGGTGACGTCGAGGCGTTCGCCCCAGTTCATCGCCGCAGCGATCAGCCGCTCGGGGTGCTCGAACGCGTCCGCCGTCGGCAGCACGACCAGTCGCTTGGCACCGCCGACCAACGTCCGGTCGAGGTCGTCGTTGGCCGTGAACGGGCCGCCACCCTGCAGCACCAAGGTTCCACTCATCGCGCCCGACTGTAGGCCAGGCGGCCCGGCCGTCCCGGCGTCAGATGCCGAAGTGACGGCTCAGGCGCTCGGCGAGCAGCGGCCACAACGCCGGGATGCCGGCCTCGACGTGGTGGCGGTTGCGCCGCTCGACACGATCGGCGGTGATCCCCGCCTCCCGCCACGCGGTACCGCCCTCGGCGGTGTTCAGCAGCATCGGCGCCATCCGGTCGACGGCCATCACGAAGCGCGCCTCGGGCGTGGTGCCGGCCTCGTACTCGTCCCACAACGCGCGTAGTTGCCCGCCGGTGACGGCCGGCAGCAGCCCATACAGGCGGTCGGCTGCAGCCTGCTCGAGCGCGGCTTTCTGTTCGGCGAGGTGCTCGTCGTAGGCGAAGGTGTCGCCGGCGTCGACCTCGACGATGTCGTGCACCAGCGCCA
>CAZMHG010000273.1:1520-4740 GCA_964565975.1 uncultured Ilumatobacteraceae bacterium
GGTCATCGCCCTCGCCAGATCGATCGGCTCGGCGGCGAACGGCGCGAGCACGGCGACGGCGACGCCGAGGTGCCACGAGTGCTCGGCCGTGTTCTCGCGCCGCGACCCGTCGGACAGATAGTTGCGCCGGACCACCGACTTCAGCCGATCGATCTCGAGGAGGAACGCCACCGTCTGGGCGAGGCCGTCCGGGTCGGGCGCGGGATCGTTCACCGTGGCACTCTCGCACACGCGATGGGCCGACCGGCTCGACAAGTTACCCGCGGGTAGCTACGCTTCGGGCCATGGCCGCCGACACGAAGACCAGCACCGCGACGAGCCCCCCGACCGCCGCCACCGACATCAGCACCGTCGGCGTCGTCGGGTCGGGGATCATGGGCTCGGGGCTTGCCGAAGTCGCCTCCCGGGCCGGATGCAAGGTGATCCTGCTCTCACGCAGCCAGGCAAGCGCCGAGCAGTCCGTCGCTGCGTTGGCCAGCCGGCTCGACCATGCCATCGCCAAGGGCAGGGCGACCGAGGACGACAAGTCCGAGATCCTCGGACGGATCACCGCGACCGACCAGCTCGGCAACCTCGCCGGATGCGAGCTGATCATCGAGTCCGTCGTCGAGGACCTGGCGACCAAGAAGGCACTCTTCGCCAAGCTGGAACAGATCGCCGCACCTGCGGCGATCCTGGCGACGAACACCAGCACCCTGCCGGTGATCGAGCTGGCGATGGCCACCCGGCGCCCCGAGAACGTGTGCGGCATCCACTTCTTCAACCCGGCACCGGCGATGAAGCTGGTCGAGGTCGTCCGCCCGCTCACGGCGAGCGATGCGACGATCGCCACGGCCGTCGCCTTCGCCACCGCCTGCGGCAAGGACGCCGTCGAGGTCACCGATCGAGCCGGGTTCATCGTCAACGCGCTGCTGTTCCCCTACCTGAACAACGCGATTCGGATGTGGGAGCACGGCACGGCCTCGATGGAGGACATCGACACGGCGATGCGCGGCGGATGCGGCTTCCCGATGGGGCCCTTCGCCCTGCTCGACCTGGTCGGCCTGGACACCTCCCTGTCGATCCTCGACGCGCTGTACGAGGAGTTCCGCGACCCGAATTACGCACCCGTCCCCACACTGCGCCGGTTGGTCACCGCCGGCCGGCTCGGCCGCAAGACCAAGCACGGCTTCTACACCTACTGATCAGACCCGACCGGCCCAGCGCTGAGCGACCTCGTGCCAGACTGGCCCGGCGCTCGCCGCTGGGGAACAGGCAGGAGGGGACATGGAGTACGTGCGTCTGGGATCCACCGGCCTGCGGGTGTCGCCGATCTGCGTCGGCGCGATGGGGTTCGGTGACCCGACGAAAGGGTTGCATTCGTGGGTCCTCGGCGAGGATCAAGCACGTCCGGTCATCCACCACGCCCTCGACGCCGGTATCAACTTCTTCGACACGGCCAACGTCTACGCCGAGGGCACGAGCGAGGAGATCCTCGGAGCGGCGTTGCGCGGGTTCGCCAATCGCGACGACCTGGTGATCGCCACCAAGGTTCGCGGCCGGATGCGACCCGGTCCGAACGGCGAAGGCTTGTCGCGCAAGGCGATCCTGGCCGAGGCCGACGCTTCGCTGCGCCGCCTGGGCGTGGACTACATCGACCTGTACATCATCCATCGCTGGGACAACGACACGCCGATCGAGGAGACGATGTCGGCGCTCGACGATCTCGTCCGCGCCGGCAAGGTGCGCTATCTCGGCGCGTCGGCGATGTACGCCTGGCAGTTCCAGCTGGCCCAGCACGTCGCCGAGCGCAACGGGTTGACCAAGTTCGTCTCGATGCAGAACCACTACAACCTGCTGTACCGCGAAGAGGAGCGCGAGATGATGCCGCTGTGCGAGGCGTACGGCATCGCCGTCACGCCGTACAGCCCGCTGGCCGCCGGACGGCTGACCCGTGATTGGTCGGCGACCACGGCACGCTTCGAGTCGGACGCGATCGCTCGCCAGAAGTACGACAGCACCGCCGACACCGACCAGGCGATCGTGCAGGAGGTGACGCACATCGCCGCCGAGCGCGGCGTCCCGCGTGCCCACGTCGCCCTGGCCTGGCTGTGGTCGAAGCCGGCGGTCGTCGCACCCATCGTCGGCGCGACGCGCCTCGACCATCTCGACACCGCGGTCGCCGCGCGCGACCTGACGTTGACCGCCGAGGAGATCGAGGCGCTCGAGGCGCCGTACGTGCCGCACCGGGTGGTCGGCGCGAGCTGAACGCAGCGGGGCTGCGGGGCCAGCCTGGCGGCAGGGCGGCAGGGCGTCGGGCACACCTCCGGCTGGCATCATGCGATCCATGCCCATGCCGCCACCGATCAGCCCGTGGCGGTTCCCCGATCCGGCCGTGGCCGACGACAACGGCTTCGTCGCCGCCGGGGCCGACCTGCAACCAGGCACGCTGCTCACCGCCTACCGCCACGGGCTGTTCCCGATGCCGCTGCGCCGGCGCACCGTGGGCTGGTGGTCGCCCGACCCGCGGGGGATCATCCCGCTCGACGGCCTGCACGTCAGCCGGTCCACGCGCCGCAGCGCTCGCCGGTTCCGCGTCACCCGCGACACCGCGTTCGCCGACGTGATGCACGCCTGCGGCGACCCGCGCCGGCCGCACGGCTGGATCAACGAGGCGTTCGTCGCCGCGTACACCGAGCTCCACCGGCTCGGCTGGGCGAACAGCGTCGAGGTGTGGGAACCCCAGCCCGGCGGCCGGCTGGTCGGCGGGCTGTACGGCGTGCGCATCGGCGGGTTCTTCGCCGGCGAGTCGATGTTCCACACCGAGACCGATGCGTCCAAGGTGGCGATGATGCACACCGTCGCGTGGCTGGGGGACACCGGCGGGGTGCTGTTCGACGTGCAGTGGACGACGGATCACCTGCGCTCGATGGGCGCGATCGACATCCCCCGTGCCCAGTACCTGGCGCTGCTGGCCGACGCGGTCGGCACCGTCGGTGCGTGATCGCAGAATCGACGGGTCGGCTACCGAACGGTAACAATGTGCCGATGAGCGACGCAGTGCAGGACCGCAAGCGTGACGCACCGTGGCTGATGCGCACGTACTCCGGGCATTCCACGGCGAAGGCGTCCAACGAGCTGTACCGCACCAACCTGGCCAAGGGCCAGACCGGGCTGTCGATCGCCTTCGACCTGCCGACCCAGACCGGCTACGACCCCGACCACGTGCTGGCCCGGGGAG
>CAZMHG010000274.1:0-4709 GCA_964565975.1 uncultured Ilumatobacteraceae bacterium
GACGAGGCGTGGGTCTCGATGAGCGTCTGCCAGACCGGCGAGCCGGCCGACTACCTGGCTGCCGGCGAGATCCTGGCCGAGGCGATCGCCGCGGTCGACCGGCGCGTCGTGCTCCTCGCCAGCGGCGGGCTGAGCCACCGGTTCTGGCCGATGAGCCAGTTCGCCGACCACGAGACCGCCGACCCGGCGCACATCCGCACGCCCGAAGCGCGCGCTGCCGACGTGCACGTGATCGACCTGCTGGAGCGCGGCGATCACGCCGGCGTCATCGACTTCTACCCGCAGTTCCGGCCGTTCTTCCCCGAGGGCTTCTTCGGTCACTACCTGATGCTGGCCGGGGCGTGCGGTGGCCCGGCGTGCACCGCGCCGGGCACCAGATACTCCGACTACGAGTCCTCGGCCGGCACCGGCCAGGTGCACATCTGGTTCGACGGGCCGTTCGCCGGACCGGCCGGCGCTGCGCCGGCACAGAGCGCGGCGACCGCAGCGACGTCGTAGCCTCGCCACGATGACCACCGACGCCCCGCGGCGCAAGCCGCGCATCGCGATGACCACGTGGCGGCGCACGATGCCGACCTTCCTCAACGACCACACCGACCTGTACACGCTCGGCGCCGAGTATCCGCAAGCCGTGCTCGACGCCGGCGGTCTGCCCGTCCTGCTCCCCCATCACGACCCGGCCGACGCGCGTGACGTGCTCGACGGGTTCGACGGGTTGGTGATGGTCGGCGGTGACGACATCCACCCGTTGCGGTACACCGACGTCGACCACGGCGTGTCCAAAGGGGTCAGCGAGTCTGCCGACGACAGCGACCTGGCGTTCGTCCGAGCCGCGGTCGAGATGGACCTGCCGATGTTCTGCATCTGCCGCGGCTTCCAGGCGTTGAACGTGGCGATGGGTGGCACCCTCCACCAGGACGCGACCGACGAGGACGGTCTGCACCGGCCGATCAGCGACGTCCCCGCCGACGTGCTCGGCGAGCGGCATCCCGTGCGGCTCGCCGCGGGCTCACGCCTGGCGGGTGCCTACGGCGCCCAGGAGCGCGTCGTCAACTCGATCCACCACCAGGCGATCGAGCAGATCGCGCCGGGCTTCCACGCCGTCGCCTGGGCACCGGACGGCACGATCGAGGCGATCGAGCCCGACGACCCGGGCAAGGCGGTCATCGCCGTGCAGTGGCACCCGGAGAAGATCACCGACGAGGGCGACCACGCCCTGTTCCGCTACTTCATCGACCAATTGGTCGAGTCGCACCGCGCCGACCGCCCGGTCCCGAGCCGGTCCTAGGCCGCTCCAGGCGCCGGGCTGCCGGTCCGGCGGGCGTGCCCGGCAACTCGTTCGGGACCAAACGACTTTTGCTGCCGTGCTAGGTTCCCGGCCCATGGGGAACCGACGCCTGCGCGTGATGTGGTGTGATCTCAACGGACTTTCGCACGGGCGCTACGTCCCCGAGCGGCGGCTGCACGACCACGGTCACCACGCCGTGACCACACTGACAATGAGCGTGTGGCGTGACATCCTGCAGGTCGACGGCTACGGCGCCGACATCGGGTTCGGCGACCTGGCCACCGTCCCACTCCCAGACACCCGTCGGCCGGGCTGGGAGGTCGACACCGACGTCGTCATCGCCGATCTGGAGTTCAACCACGAACCACTGGTGCTCTCGCCGCGCACGGCGCTGAAGAACGCCGTCGAGTCGTGGCGCAAGCTCGGCTACGAACCGATGCTCGGGTACGAGATGGAGTTCTACGTGCTCCAGCCCGACGACTCGGCGGCCGGCTGGCGGCCCCTCGACATCCCCGGTCACCGCGTCTACGGCGTGGGCATCGGCGGCGATACGACCGGCCTGACCTTCGACATGTTCGACGCCGCCGAGCAGGTGGAACTGGAGCTGGAAGGGATCATGGCCGAGTTCCATCCCGGGCAGATGGAACTGAACATGCGCTACGGCCCGGCGTTGGACAGCGCCGACCGGGCGTTCATCTGCAAGGAGCTCACCCGCGAGCTCGCCGCGGCGCGCGGCTACCGGGCCACCTACCTGGGCCGGCCCCATCCGCAGCTGGTCGGCAGCGGGCTGCACATCAACTTCTCGCTGAACCCCATCGGCGGCAGCGGCAACGCGATGGACGACCCCACCGCCGAGCACGGGATCAGCACGCTCACCCGCCAGTGCCTCGGCGGGCTGATCGCCCATCACGAGAGCATTGCCGCGCTCAGCGCCCCGACGATCAACAGCTACAAGCGGTTGGCCCCCGGGCTGCTTGCCGGGTACTGGGCGAACTGGGGCCTGGACAACCGCGTCTCCACGTATCGCATCCCGTGCGAGCGTGGCGCGGCGACGCGCATCGAGAACCGGATGCCGTGCGGCACCGCCAACCCGTACCTCGCCGCGGCCGTGATGCTGGAAGCCGCGCTGCTCGGTGTGCGGCACAACATGGACTGCGGCGAGCCCCAGATCGGCGACGGCGACACCGCCCCGAACACCGACCGGCACACCCCGCACACGTTGCGCGATGCGATCACCGCGCTGCAGGGCGACACCGAGCTGTGCGAGAGCCTGCACCCCGATCTGGTCAAGGCCTACGTGACCATCCGCGAGCACGAGTGCGACCAGTGGGACGCCTCGGGCAACCCCTGGTCGGTCGAGCAGGTCACCGACTGGGAGATGCAGCACTACCTGCCGTTCTACTGACCCCGGGCGGCCGGCGCGGGCCGGCCGACGTCGGTCAGGCGCTGGCCCACGGCCGCGTGCCGCGGTCGGCCAGCTCGACCAGTTCGTACGCCAGCTGCTCGGTCATCCGCGCCTGGAACGCGGCCGCGGCCGGGTCACCGAAGCAGTTGTGCAGCTCGTCGGGGTCGGCGGCGTGGTCGTACAGCTCGCCCGTCCCCTGCCCGTGGTACACGGTCAGGCGTCCGTCGTCGGTGATCAGGGTGCGGATCGTGATCGGCGCGGGCAGCCCGGCGATGCCGAACAGGTGCTCCTCCTCGACGACCACGGCGCGCCGTGGCGGCGTGTCGGCGCACAGCAGCGACCGCCCCTGGATGCCGCGAAAGTGGCCCACCCGGGCGAGGTCGAGCACCGTCGGGGCGATGTCCGCCGAGCTGGCCAGGCGGTGGTCGACACCGGCTGCCACGCCGGGCGCGTGGACGAACAGCGGCACCCGCGTCAGTGCCGGGTAGTGCACCGCGTGCTTCAGCAGCAGGCCGTGCTCGCCCATCATGTCGCCGTGGTCGGTGGTGAAGACCACCGCGACCTCGTCGGCCAGACCGAGCCGATCGAGCTCGGCGACGATCGCGCCGACGGCGTCGTCGATGAACTCGATCGAGCCGTACTGAGCGGCGAGCGTGGCGCGCAGTTGGCGTTCGTTCGGCGCCCAGCACGCCGAGAAGACCCGCGGCTGGCCACGCTCGTCGAGCATCTGGCGAAGGTGCGCCGGTAGGCCGGTGTGGGCCGCGTCGAACGTGGCGGGGATCGCCACCGCGTCGGGGTCGTGCCGGGCGTAGTACGGCTCGGGTGGGCTGAACGGGTGGTGCGGGTCGGGGAACGAGGTGAACACCAGAAACGGCCGGTCGCCGGTCGCGCCGGCGCGCAAGTGGTTGATCGTCCGGTCGCGGACGTACGCCGTCGGGTGCAGCTCGGCCGGCACCGCGGTCTGCCAGATCTCGTCCCACTCGTCGAACCGCCGCGACGCGTGGTGCCGGCCGGCCGTCGCGTCGAGGTCGAGGCCGTGCTCGGCAACCCACGTGCGGTAGTGCCCGCCGGGCCCGTCGGCGTGGCCGATGACGATGTCGACGTGCTCGAAGCCGTAGTAGTCGTCCGGCCCGGTGTCCCACACCGGGTGCTCACCGTGCAGCCACGGGCTCAGTTCCTCGTGGCGATCCCATCCGTCGGGCAGCCCCGGATCCACACGCGCGTCGCGCGCCTGGGGATCGAACTGCAACGCGTCGGTCGCCTCGATGTCGGCCACCTCGTATGGCTCCCACGGCCAGCCCATGCTCTGCAGGTGCAGCTTGCCGACGGCTGCGGTGCGCCAGCCGTTGCGGCGCAGCTCGCTCATGAAGGTGTTCGCCCGCCAGTCCAGCGTCAGCCCGTTGGTCCGCGTGCCGTGCGCAGACGGCCATCGTCCGGTGGCGATCGTCGAGCGGTTCGGCATGCACGTGGGGTTGGCGACGTGTGCCCGATCGAAGATGCGCGCCGCGCCGGCGAGCCGGTCGATGTTCGGGGTGTGCACGTCGGGGTTGCCGGCGAAGCCGAGGTGGCCGGCGTGGAGCTGATCGCAGACGATCATCACGATGCCGCGCAGTGGTCGCGTCCGCCCTGCCGGCTGTGGCGCGGCGGCGTCCTCGGGTCGCGTCACACGCGGCCCTGCTTGATCAGCGAGAACACCTCGGTGCGCAGTTCGGCGAAGCGCGGCAGCGCACGCGTGGTGATCTGGTCACGCGGCGCCGGCAGGTCGACGGTGATCTCGCTGGTCACCACGCATGGCCGCGACCCCAGGACCACGACACGATCGGACAGGTACACGGCCTCGTCGATGTCGTGGGTCACGAGCACCACGGTGATGCCCAGTTCGGCGCGCACCTTGAGCACGAGGTCCTCGAGGTCGAACCGGGTCTGCGCGTCCACCGAGGCGAACGGCTCGTCCATCAACAGCACCTCGGGCTGGTAGGCGAGCGCGCGGGCGATGGCGACGCGCTGTTGCAT
This sequence comes from uncultured Ilumatobacteraceae bacterium, assembly GCA_964565975.1. GTDB lineage: Bacteria > Actinomycetota > Acidimicrobiia > Acidimicrobiales > Ilumatobacteraceae > JAKOUY01. The sequence continues at coordinate 4,707 of CAZMHG010000274.1, forward strand.
GCC
>CAZMHG010000275.1:0-4702 GCA_964565975.1 uncultured Ilumatobacteraceae bacterium
CATCGTGAAGTGGATCTTGCCGAACACGTTGTCCTGGACGATCCGCCCGATCTCGCGGTCGGCAGCGTCGGCCACGACGACCGACGACTTGACGATCTTGCGCGGCCGGGTCAGCCGGAGCAGCACCTGGCCGGCGCTGTCGGTGATCTCCAGCTTGTGGGTCATGAACTGGTCGAGGTCGGCGACCAGCCGGAGGACCTTCTTCGCCGCGCTCTGGCCGACCTGGTTGACCGCGGCGATCTTGGCGCCGTTCTGGTCGTACACCGAGTACTGGTTGTTCAGTTCGATCAGCTTGGCCTTCTGGTTGACCACCAGCACCGGTTCGGTGAAGACCGAGCCGCCACCGGCGAACGCGGTCTCGCCGATGTGCGCGCTGCGGTACCTGGCGGTGGTGTCGTCGCCGTGCACCTGGCGGCGGACACGATCGGCGGCGCCCTCGTCGCCGATCGTCAGCGCCTCGTCGAGGCGGTCCATCCCGCGGCTGACACCCGCCGACGTGGCTCCCGGCCCGCCGTGCACCGGGTCGGTGCCCTGGATGCCGTTGTCGGCGACGTGGTCGGTCCACTCGCGTCCGTCCCAGTACCGATGTTGATGACGTCCGGTGGGATCAGGGTGCCATGCCGCAGGTGTGCTCATCGGGCCAGCGTAAACCGTCGTCGGACGTCATCGCCTGGCGCCGTCGCGGCCCAAGTTGACGGGTCGTGACGATCGTGCGGGCCGCTCAGACGCCGATGTTGTGAATGCCGAGGATCAGCTCGCGGGCGAACGGGTCGAGCTGGCGCTGGGCGATGCGTTCGGTGATCGTGATCGCCTGCGACGGGTCCGGGACCAGGCCGCTCCAGCGGATGTAGCCGCCGAGGATGCCGATCAACCGGTCATCGACGTTCTCGTTGTGCACGATGACCTTGGTACTGCCGTCGAGCAGGAGGTTCAGTTCGCCGTACAGCGAACGCAGCCAGCCGTCGACGTCGCCGACACCGGTGAACGGCCGGTGGAGGTAGGGCAGGTTGAGCTCTTCGTAGTTGTGCAGGTTGTGCGGTGCCGGGATGATCGAGATCAGGCAGCCGAAGCCGTGCTCGCGCAGCCAGATGATCTCCTCCTGGCGACGAACCCGGCGGTGGTTGTCGCCGTACCCGCCGGGACGTTCGCAGACCGCCAGCTTGTCCTTCAGGATCCAGGTGAAACCGCGCGGCGTGATGCCCAGCGCCCATTTCCCTCGCAACCTCGGCGGCATCGCCGGCCTCCTCGCCCCGTCCCGTGACAACCCAAGGCTACCGATCGGTAAGGCCGTCCGGAGCGGGTACGAGGCGCAACCGTTGGGCAGTTCGCACCACCCGGCGACCACCCCCGACATCGCATCCGGTCGCCGTCCCGGCGGCGACGTCGAGGACCCGGTCGACCGTCGCCAGGTCGGGTGGATGCTCGGCGCGCAGCCAGCTGCGGACCGCCCGCCGAGCGATCGCGCGCGGCGCCGCGGCGACGGCGCGGGCGTCGGTCACGTCGACCGCCGCGGCGAGGCTGTCGAGCACGCCTGCGTCGAGCGCGACGACCTCGGCCTGGCGTACCAGGATCGGCACGACGTCGCGCCCGGCAAGGCCGGCCAGCATCGGCAGCAGCTCGGCGCGGACGCGGTTGCGCAGGTGCGCCGGGTCGGCATTGCTCGGGTCGTCGACCACGGCCAGGCCGACCTCGCGGCACAGCGCTCGTGTCTCGGCGCGGCGCAGCGCCAGCAGCGGCCGCCCGACGCGATCGGTGGAGCGCATCCCGGCCAACCCGTCGGCCGCGCCGCGCAGCAGGTTGACCAGCACGGTCTCGGCCTGGTCGTCGGCGGTGTGCCCGGTGAGGACGCCGGGTGGCAGGGCCGCGTAGCGCGCCGCACGCGCCCGCGCCTCCTGGTTCGGCCCCTGCCCGACGCAGATGCGCACGGCGCGGAACCCGGCGCCGACCGCCGCCGCGGTCGCGGCAACCACGTCGGCCTCGCCGGCCGACCCGGGGCGCAGCCCGTGGTCGACGTGGACGGCGGTCGCCCGGCACCCTGCGGCGACGGCGAGGACCAGCAGCGCGGTGGAGTCGGCGCCACCGGACACGGCACAGGTCACCGCCGTACCGGCTGGCGGAAAAGTGCACCGGCTCAGCAGGTGCACCGCACGGTCGCCCGTGGCGGCACCGGCCATGATCAGCCGCCGGTTTCGGCCACCGCGCCGACGCCCGACACCCGCGCCAGCCATCGACGCGGCTCGCGGATCTCGTCCATCGTCGGCAGGTCGTCCGGCGAACGCCAACAGGCGTCGATCACCCGCTCGCCGCCGGTTGCCTCGACCTCGGCGATGAACCGCGCGCCGGCGGCGTACTGGTTGAGCTTGGCCTCGACCCCGGTGAGCCGCTGGATGAACCTGGTGAGCGGGTTGCCGCGCTGGCGCCGGGCCTGCATGATCCGCTCGAAGCGCTCGGTGTCGGGCACCAACGGCCCGGCGGCACGCGACATCACCACGTCGCCGTGACCCTCGAGCAGCGACATCAACCCGGAGATGCTGGCGATCACCTGGCGCTGTTCGGGTGTGGCGATCACGCCGACGAGCCCGTGCTCGCGCAACCGCTGGCGCGTCCCGTCACGGTCGCGCACGGCCGAACGCAACGCGCCGAGAACCGCGTCGGGGCTGGAGTCGGCGAGGGCCAGGCTGCGCTCGACCAGCCCGACGAAGTACGGCCGCATCCACGGCACCCCGGTGAACTGGGCGCGGTGGGTCAGCTCGTGGATCAGCACCCAGGTGCGAAACCCGGTCGGGTCGAGACCGAAGCGACGCTCGAGTGCGGCGATGTTCGGCTGCACGAGGTACACGGCGTCGGGCTCGTGGTCGGTGTCCGGATCGCGACCGACGAGCAGGTCGTACTGGCCGAGCACACGTGTCGACATCCACCCGAGCATCAGGCCGATCTCGGTCCCCGTCATCTTGCGCGCCACGGCCCGGCCGATCGCCGGCATCCGCCCGTCGGCCCTGTCGAGCAACGGCCGCAGCAGGTGTTGGAACGAGGCGATGTTCGCGGCGATCCACTGCGAACGGTCGATCAGCTGGACGGTCGCCTGCCCGGCCAGGGAACGCAGCCCGGTGGTGTCGGCGATCCGGTCCTCGATCTCGGCGACGCGCGCCTGCACGTCGACGCGAACGGGTGAGGTGATCGGCGCGGCGCGGTCGGCGGCGATCCGGGCGACCCGTTCGGCGAGCGCCCAGTCGACGATCCCCGTGGATCCGGCCATCGATCGAGAACCCGGCTGGCCGTACCCGGCGGCCCTACTCGGCGCGCTGGTTCTTGCTCGGGTACTGCGGGCGGACGACCGTCTTGAGGTAGCCGAGGATCAGCCCGACGATGAGCAGCGCGGCTGCGAAGCTGAGGAGCACACCGATCCACCAGTGCCAGATGTTGTTCGCTGCGAGCATGGCGCCAGCGTAGCCAGGGCGTGCCCGCCAGGCCTACTTGCTCAGCCGATACGGCCGTCGCCGTCGATGTCCTCGCCGAGGCAGCGCTCGAGCCTGGACAGCAGGCCGGCGGGCATCACGTCCTGCTGGCACTTCTCGCGCACGACGATGCGCAACTCGGCGTGGAAGTCGTACGCCTGGCCGCAGTCGACGCAGCCACCGAGGTGGCCTTCGATCGCATGGCGCGCCGGCACCGACAGCTCGTGGTCGAGGAACGAGTGCAGCTCCCGCAAGGTCTCGTTGCAGTCAGTCATGGTTGCTCGTTCCGGTGGGTACGCGGCTGGGTGTGACGGTCGTGGGTTCGGCGCCTGCATCGGCGTCGGCCGGCGGCGGGATCAGACCACGGTCGACGGCGAAGTCGTGCAACCGCTTGTACATCGCCTTTCTTCCCCGATGCAGGCGCGACATCACCGTGCCGATCGGGATCTGCAGGGTGTCGGCGATCTCCTGGTAGCTGAACCCCTCGACGTCGGCGAGGAGCACCGGTAGGCGGAAGTTGTCGGGCAGCGCTTCGAGCGCGGCTTTGACCTCGTCGTCGGTGAACAGATCGAACAAGGTGTCCTCGGCGCTGCGGGTCGACGGGTCCAGGCGCTGCACGCCCTGGTACAGGTACAGGTCAGGGGTCTCGCCCAGGTCGACCTCCTGGACGCGCCGCTGCTTGGCCCGGTAGCTGTTGATGTACGCGTTGGTCATCACCCGGAACAGCCAGGCGCGCAGGTTGGTGCCCTCGTCGAAGGTGTGGAAGCTGCGGTACCCGCGCAGGAACGTGTCCTGGACCAGGTCCTCGGCGTCGGCCGCGTTGCGCGTCATCCGCAGCGCGCCGCTGTAGAGCTGCGGCGCGAGCGGCATCGCCAGTTCCTGGAACGTCGCCCGGTCAGCCACGACCGGCCACCGTACTGCCCCGCCCGGCAGGGCGAGCCGTCACCAGCCGTGCTCGGGTGGCGGCAGTGTGCTCGGTCCGACGTGGCGATCCATCCACTCGTCGACCGCGGCGCCCTCGTCCCAGGTGGCGCGGACGCGCTCGGCGGCCTTGGACGTCCGCATCCACGCGGCCTGCGGCCAGCGCCGCATGGTGACCAGGCCCTTGCGGCGCAGCAGATCGACCCGCGGATGATCCTTGGCGTACCCCCGCGGCGCGGTCTTGAGCGTCTCCGACGCGGCCAGTTCCATCCCGGACGCCTGGGCGGCGGCGGTGAGCGCGGCCAGCGGGACGCCGCTGGCGTCGT
>CAZMHG010000276.1:0-4701 GCA_964565975.1 uncultured Ilumatobacteraceae bacterium
GGGCTGAACGCAGCACGTGCGCCGCTCACCAGCCTGGCGCCGACGACGACCAGCACGACGACCGTCAGGAACGTGGTCACCGGGTTACCACGTCGGCACGCCCGAGGTCAGGAGCGGCGCGGCAGGTACGTGGCCAGGCTCAGGCGGCGCGCGTGTAGGTGCCGGTGAGCGTCGCGGTCTGCATCGTGACGGCCTGGATGTCGGCGACCATCGTCTGCGCCGCAGCGCCGGTATCCGTGGCGACGGCATCGCTCAGGTAGTGCACGGTGTACCGGTACGTGTGCGTGGTCCCCGCCGGCGGGCAGGGGCCGGTGTAGCCCAGCTTGCCGGACCCGTTGAGGGCCTGCACCGCATCGGCCGGAACGGTTCCGGCCGTGATCCCGGTGGATGCCGGGTCGAGCGCGGTGATCGCCCAATGGACGAAGTCCGGAGCGTCGTCGTCGGTCACGGTGATGGCGATCTCGGCCGTGCCGTCGGGTGCCTCGGACCAGGTGAGCGTGGGGAACTGGTTGGCACCGTCACAGGTGAACGCCGCAGGGATCGCCGCACCGTCGGCCCACGGCCCGGTCAGCTGCGCCGGGGGCAGCGTGCTGGCCGGATCGCCACCCTCGGCCGCGCCGGCGTCGGACACCGTGTCACCGACTGCCGTGTCGCCGGTGACGCCCGTGTCGCCGGCCACCGTGTCGTCGGTGACGCCCGTGTCGTACGTCACGCCGGTGTCGTAGATGCCGCTGTCGTCGGCCACGGTGTCGCCGGTCGGGTCGCCGGCGAGGAACGTGGTCGACGTCGCCGGGGCGCTGATCGTGGCCGTCTGGTTCGCCGCCGGGGGCCGCAACGTACGACCGTCGTCGCGGCAGGCGGCGAGTGCGAGCGGCAGGCTCAGCACGACAAGGGCAACGGGTCGACGCACGGCGAGCAGCCTACGGCCGGGCCTCGCTCGATAGCGTTCAGCGCCGTGTCCCAGCGCCCGCTCTGCCTGCTCACGGTGCACGCCCACCCCGACGACGAGGCGTCGAAGGGCGCGCCGACCGTCGCGATGTACCACGCCGAGGGCGTCCGCACGGTGCTGGTGTGCTGCACCGGCGGCGAGGAGGGCGACATCCAGAACCCGGCGCTGCGCGAGCCTGGCGGGAGCTTCTACGGGCTCGACGAGGCCGCGACCCGCGCCAAGCTGGCCGAGGTGCGCCCCCTGGAGCTGGCCCGATCGGCCGAGATCATCGGGTTCGACCGGGTCGTCATGCTCGGCTACCGCGACTCCGGGATGCTCGACAGCGAAGCCAACCTGCACCCCCAGTCGTTCAACCGGGCACCGATCGACGAGGCTGTCGGGCGGCTGGTGGCGGTGATCCGCGCCGAGCGCCCCGAGGTGATCATCACCTACGGCGACGACCAGCGCGGCTATCCGCACCCCGACCACGTCCGGGTGCACGACATCTCGGTGCTCGCGTGGGATCGGGCCGGCGACCCCGGCTGGTACCCCGAGCACGGCACGCCCTGGGCGCCGTTGAAGATGTACTACAGCGTGTGGTCCCGTCGCAGGCTGGTCGCCGTCCACGAGGCGCTGCTGGCCCGCCGTGGGTCGTCGCCGTACGACGAGGAGTGGCTCGAGCGCCGCGGTCAGGACGACCGGATCACCACGACGCTCGATGTCGGGCGGTTCCTGTGGGCCCGCTCCGGTGCCCTGTTGGCCCACGCCACGCAGGTCGACCCGAACGAACCCTGGTGGTTCGGGTTGTCGGACGAGGAGATGGCCGAGGTGTACCCGTACGAGGACTGGATCCTCGCCGCGTCGCGGGTGGGCGAGGTTCCACCCGCGGAGATCGAGCACGATCTGTTCGCCGGCATCGCCGAGCGCGAGAGTTGACGGCGTGATCCAGTACCGCGTCGTCGTCGGCAAGAACGTGGAGCGCGTCGAGGGCCCGGACGACGCGCCGGTGGTGGTCACCATCCCGCTGGCCGACTGCGCACTGCCGCCGACCGAGGCGTTCATGCGTGGCCGGCTGAAGAGCACCGGCCCGACCGGCCCGCTGTTCGCCGCGCTGAGCAGCGGCGCGGCTGCCGCGGTGTTGGCCCGCCTCGCCGCCGGCTGACAGTCCGCCGGCTCAGGCGCGCATCGCCTCGCGCAAGGCGCGGTAGCCGACGAGTGTGGCACCGCTGTCGGCCAGCAGCTGGCGCAACGTCTCGTCGGCCGTCATCAGGTGCAGGTCGTCGATCCAGGCATCGGCCTGCGGGGAGAGGGCATGTGCCTCGGGGCTGTCGATCACCGGCTGGACGTGGATCTCGGTCACGCCGGGCTGGAGATGCCGGATCGTCTCGTAGACCCGTTCGCGGCTGCCGGCGCGCCAGTCGTGGTCGAAGTGATCGGGGAAGACGACGCCCTCGCTTGCCGCGAGGTGGCGGAACGGGAACCCTGCCTGGGCCTCGGTGATCGTCGACGGCAGGCGCACGGGCAGGCGGAACTCGACGGCCAGCTCCAGGTACACATCGAAGAACTCGGGGCGCAGCGTGATCGCCGTCAGGTGGGGGGCGAGGTGGGTGGCGTCGACACCCCACGCCAGGGCACGCTCGATCTGCGCCCGGCACTCGCGCAGCACCTCGGCCGGGTCGGCGTGCTCCCACAGATCGTCGAGTGACTGCGGGAACCCGCCGTCGCCCGAGAGCAACGACGGGGCATGGGTGATCGGGCCGAAGCGGTATGCCGCGTACTCGCAGTTCAGCGTGAGGTGCACGCCGATGTCGTCGGTCGGGGCCAGCCGTGTGGCCGCGTCGCGCGCCCACGGTGCGGGCACCATCAGCGACGCGCAGGTCGCCGCGCCGTGGTGCAGGGCGCGTAGCACGCCGTCGTTCGCCGCATGCGACGCGCCGAGGTCGTCGCAGTTGATCAACACGACCTTGCTGCCAGCGGCAAGCCCGAGGCGTTCGACCAGATCGCTCACCGGGCGCAGGCTACCCGGAGGTGGTCGCGGGGCACGCGCCCCACAGGCCGAGGTGTGCACGCTCGGCAGCCGCGGCGGCATCGGCGAACTCGTCGGCGTGGGTCGTGTTCGGCCGGTAGGGGAACGGGCGTGCGTAGCCGCCACGGAGCAGCTCGAGGTTGACCATGATCCGGTCCGCCACGCGGTACACGTAGGCCAGGAGCCGCCCGTAGTCGTCGCGGCCGACGACGTCGCGCTCGAGGTAGATCGGGGTGCCAACGGGGAGCAGCTGCGCGGTGAACGACGACGCCTCCGGGCCGTAGCACTGCACCGGCGTGTTCTCCTTCTTGGTCTCGGGCGTGTCGACGCCGAGCAGCCGGATCCGTTCGCGGGTGCCGCCGATGGTGGCGTCGATCGTGTCGCCGTCGACCAGATGGACGACCACGGCATTGGCCGCCAGGCCGGCCGGGTCGGTCGGCAGCGCAGCCCGGCCTGGGGCGCGCCCGAGGCGGTACCAGCCGACGGCGACCGCTGCGGCGAGCAACACGATCACGAGGGGCCACAGGCGGGCACGGCGCACGACCACGTTCTACCGCAGGGGTGTCACGAGCCGACTCCGGCGCGCAACGGGTGGCCGCCTACCGTGCCGGTGATGTCCGACTTCATCCCGGCCCACCAACCCGCTGACGATTCGGTCGAGCACCACTACGTCCACGTGATCGGCGGCGCGGTGTGGACGGCGGGCGAGGCCGACGAGGCGCTGTCGCGACACTTCGTCGGGATGCACGGCCGGCGCGCCGTGTGGGCGGTGGACGTCCCCGACGGCCACGATCCGTCCGACGGTGCGGCGATCGACCTGTACGCGCTGTACGGACGCAGTGGCGACGACGTCGAGTGGCTGATCGCCGGCCGTGCCGTGCAGTTGGTCGAGTGGGCGCGCACGCACCGCTTCTGCGGTCGCTGCGGCACGCCGACGGCACCGCAACGTTCGGAGCGGGCGATGAAGTGCCCGGCGTGCGGGTTGCTCGCCTTTCCCCGGTTGGCGCCGGCGATGATCACGCTCGTCACCCGTGGCGACGGGACCGACGAGCAGGCGCTGCTGGCCCGCGGCGTTCAGTTCCGCGGCCCGTTCTTCTCGTGCCTCGCCGGCTTCGTCGAGCCGGGCGAGACGCTGGAGGGCGCGGTCGCGCGCGAGGTGCGCGAGGAGGTCGGCATCGAGATCGCCGACGTGCGCTACCAGTCCAGCCAGCCGTGGCCGTTCCCGCACAGCCTGATGGTCGGCTTCCGGGCGCGCTGGGCGTCGGGTGACCTGCGCCCCGACCCGGCCGAGATCGTCGCGGTCGGCTGGTTCGGGCGCGACGAGCTGCTCGACGGGAGCGGCCCGCAGCTGCCAGGGCGGATCTCGATCGCCCGCAAGCTGATCGACGGGTGGTTGCACGAGCAGCGTCCGCCGGGCTGAGCATGCCGGACGCCGGCGTGCTCAGCCGAGCTTGTCCTTGAACCAGTCGAGGATGATCTCGGCCCGCTGGACCCGGTGCACCGGCGAGCCGCTGCGCGACAGCTCGTGGTTCTCTGCCGGGAATCGGTAGAACGTGACGTCCTTGTCGAGCAGGCGGAGGGCGACGAACAGCTCTTCGGCCTGGTTGATCGGGCAGCGGAGGTCGTCCTCGCTGTGGATCAGGAGCATCGGAACCTCGATCGACCGGACGTCGCGCACCGGCGAGATGCGCTCGTACTCCTCGGGGTGATCCAGGTAGCTGCAGCCCATCTCCGAACGGAAGAAGGT
>CAZMHG010000277.1:0-4695 GCA_964565975.1 uncultured Ilumatobacteraceae bacterium
GCAGGTTGTCGTCCTTCTCCTTCAGCTGGCCCTTGTTGCGTGCGTACTTGTTGAGCACCGTGGTGAGCGCCGTGCGGAAGCCCTCGACGTGCATCCCGCCCTCGATGGTCGAGATGCCGTTGGCGTAGCCGTGGATGCCCTCGTAATACCCGGTGTTCCACTGCACGGCGATGTCGAGCACCTGCCCGTCCTCGTCACCGTCTTCGAAGTGGCACACCTTGCTGAACAACGCCTCCTTCGACGCGTTGAGGTGCTTGACGAAGTCGACCAGGCCGCCCTTGTACTGGAAGACGACCTCCTGCTCCTTGCCGACACGCTCGTCGCGAAACACGATCTCCAGCCCGCGGTTCAAGAAGGCCATCGTCTGCAGGCGATCGAGCACGGTACGCGCGACGAACTCGGTGCCCTCGGCGAGGAAGATCGTCGGGTCCGGCCAAAACGTGACCGACGTGCCGCTGGCGCGCGCCTCCGGACCGCGCTTGGGCGTCTCGCCGACCACGGCCAGCTTGCCCTGCGGCTTGCCACCCTTGGCGAACTCCATCGCGTAGCGCTCGCCACCTTTGTCGATTTCGAGCAGCAGGCGCTCGCTCAGCGCGTTGACCACGCTGACACCGACGCCGTGGAGGCCGCCGGAGACCTTGTAGCCGCCGCCGCCGAACTTGCCGCCGGCGTGCAACACCGTGAGCACGACCTCGGCCGCGCTCTTGCCCTTGTGCGGGCCCGAGGGATAGGGATCGACCGGGATGCCGCGGCCGTTGTCGTCGACCCGGCAGTCGCCGTCGCCCTGCAACGTGACCCCGATCCGGGTGCAGTAGCCGGCCATCGCCTCGTCGACCGCGTTGTCGACGACCTCCCAGATCAGGTGGTGCAGACCGGCCAGGCCGGTGCTGCCGATGTACATGCCAGGGCGCTTGCGGACGGGGTCGAGACCCTCGAGCACCTGGATGTCCTTGGCCCCGTAGGACGCGCTTCCCTTGGTCTGCTGCCGGGCGCTTGGGTTGCTGGTGTCCGACGACACGCGTACCTCGATCCGTGGTGGCCACCGCATGCCATGACACATGCGCTGACCTGGTGTTTTGCGGGCGGAGACGGCTCCGGGTCCTGCCAACCGGAACCATCCGCAATGTCGTTCCAGTCTACCGTTGGGGTGCCACAGAGTGGCGGACGATCGGGCCTGCGACACCTGCCCGCAGGCCGCTTCAGCGACGCCGGACGCGCACGTCGATCGTCTCCACCGTGGCCCCGGCGACCTCGGCCAGCCGGCGGCGCACGGTGTCTTGGTAGAAGCGGATCTGCGTCGCCCAGGCCGGTTCGTCGACCTCGATCAGGAGGTGCGTGCCGTCCAGGCGGACCGGTCGCGCGTGGGCGCTGATCGCCGGCCCCACCGCGTCGTCCCAGCGCCCGAACACCCCACCGATCACCGCGACCGACGGCTGGACGACGCCGGCCGCGGCATCGACCGGTCGCAACGATCGGACCACGCGTTCCAGGCTCTCGGCCAAGCTGATCGGCTCGATGCCGGCGTCGTTCGTGTCGCGGGACGCCTCACCAGTCACCAGGCCACTGTGACACGGCCGCCGACCTACTGCACGACGCCGGCATCGATGCGCACGACCGCGTCCGGGTGAGCCGCCTCGGGCAGCGGCCCGGCAGTGGTGATCACCACCTGACCTTCGGGAAGGCCGTGCAGCAAGGCCGCGCACCGCCGCGGGTCGAGCTCGCTGAGCACGTCGTCGAGGACCAGCACGGGCGCCGACCCGACACGCTCGGCGACCAACCGGTGCGCGGCGAGCCGCAACCCCAACGCCAGGCTGCGCTGCTCGCCCTGCGACGCCTGCAACCTCGCCGGCATCCCGTTGAGGATCAACTCGACGTCGTCGCGGTGCGGGCCGACCGACGACGTCCCCCGGCGCACGTCGTCGGTCCGCGCGACCACCAGCGCCGCGCCCAAGCCGGTGCGCCGCCAGCCCGGCTCGTAGCGCAACTCCACCGGTGTCGATACCCCGGCGAGTTGGGCGTAGGCGGCCTCGACCATCGGCGTCAGCCGGGCGATCAGCGTCGCCCGGGCCCGCCCGAACGGTTCGCCGACGGCAACCAGCCGCTCGTCCCACACGTCCAGCGTCGACGATGCCGCCTCGTCCAGGCGACCGGCGCACTGCTTGAGCAGCGAGTTGCGCTGGCGCAGCACCCGTTCAAGCTCCAGGCGAGCCGCGTCGTACTTCACCGCCAGCGCCGTGAGGGTGGTGTCCAGGAACCGTCGGCGCACCGCCGGACCCTCCTTGACCAGGGCCAGGTCGTCGGGCGAGAACACCGTGACGCGCATCACGCCGAGCAGGTCACGCGTCCGTTGGACGCGCTGGCGATTGACCTGCACCCGGTTGCGCCCGTTGCGCGCCAAGGACAGCTCGATCAGCACCTCGCGGTCTCCCGCTGTCGGGTCGTCGTCCACCACCGTCGCCCGGATGATCGCCTCGTCGGCGCCGACCCGGACCACAGCGTCGTCCGGCGCGCCACGAAAGCTCTCCAGCGTCGCCAGGAACCCGAGCGCCTCGGCCAGGTTCGTCTTGCCCTGGCCGTTCAGCCCGACGACCGCCGTGGTGCCGGGATGCAGCGTCAACTCGGCCGAGCGGTAGTTCCGGAAGTCGACCAGCTCCAGGCGCGTGACGTACACCGCAGCGTCCCGGCGGCGTCGCTCAGTTGCCGGGGACGCGCACCGGCATCAGCAGATACAGGTACGTGTCGGCGCCCTTGCCGCGCAGCACGGCGGGCTTCATGCCGTCCCGGGTGACCAGGGTGACCTGGTCTCCCTCGCATGCCTCGACCCCGGCGATCAGGTAGTCGGGGTTGAACGCGCACACCAGCTCGGCGCCGCTGTACTGGCAGTCCAGCTCTTCGCTGGCGTTGCCCACGTCCTGGGTGATCGCGCTGAGCCGCAGCGTCTCGCCGCCCATCGCCAAGCGCACCGGCGTCGATTCCCTGGCCAGGATCTTGACGCGCCGGATCGCCTCGAGCAGCGCCTCGCGCTCGACCGTCAGCGTGTTCGGGTGGTCGTTCGGGATCAGCTGGCGATAGTTCGGGAACTCACCCTCGATCAACCGTGTCGTCAAGCGCGTGTGGTCCACCTCGAAGGTTGCGTCCCGGTCGCCGAGGCGCATCACCACCTCGCCCCCGCTGCCCACCAGGCGCTGCAGCTCACCGAGCGCGCGTCCGGGCACGAGCACCTTGTGCCCGGCGGCCAGCCCCTGCTGTCCGGGCAGGTCGCGCACGGCGAGCCGGTACGAGTCGGTGGCCACCATCCGCAACCCGTCGTCCTCGGCCGTGAGCAACACGCCGGTCAGGATCGGTCGGGCATCGTCGGTACTGGCCGCACGCACCACCTGGCGGAGCGCATCGCCGAACTCGGCCGCGGGGAGCGCCACGGCAGAGGTGGTCGGGGCCGCCAGCTTGGGGTAGTCCTCGTACGACAACGGCCGGACGGTGAACTGCGACCGACCGCACGAGACGTGCACGTTGTCGTCGTCCGCGTCGATATCGACGGTGCCTGACGGCAGCGAGCGGACGATGTCGCTGGCCAGGCGCGCCGGCAAGACCACGCCGCCGTCACGCGACCCGGCCACCGGGACGGTGAGGTGGATCGTCAGATCGAGATCGGTCCCGGTGACCGACAACTGGTCGTCGGTCAGCTGCAGCCTGACGCCGGACAGCACGGGGAGCGCCCCCGTCCGGCCCGTCGCCGCCCGGCTGGCGGTGGCCAGCGCTTCGGCCAGGACGTCACGTTCGCAACGGAATTTCACAGCACTACCTTTCCCATCGTTGAGCTTGAAGAACTAGTAGTGGTAATAGGTGCTGTGGACTGTGCACAAGCCCGCATCCGGCCAGCCCACGGACGGTTTTGCCGCACACAGCCAATCCCCACGTGTCCACAGCGCGCGAACCTCACGCGTGTGATTCGGTGGACAACGGCGCGTCTGTCCACGGCCGAACCGCACGTCGTCCCCACCCGGTACACAGCCCGATCAACCCTGCTTCAGGCGCGACACGAGATCGGTGACCTGGTCGAAGATCTGCTTGCGTTCGCGCATCAGCCGCTGGACCTTGTCGACCGAGTGGATCACCGTGGTGTGGTCGCGGCCGCCGAACAGCCGGGCGATCGCCGGGTACGACAGGTCGGTGAGCTCGCGAAACACGTACATCGCCATCTGCCGTGCGGTCACCAGGGGGCGTTGGCGGCTCTTGCCGCGTAGCGCCTCGACGCTGAAGCCGAGGATGACGGCGATCTCCTGGAGCATCTCCTCGTCGGTGCGCGGCTTGACGAAGCTCTCGCTGAGCAGGTCGGCGAGCACGTGCTCGGCCATGTGCGTGGTGATCGGGACGTTGTTCAGGCTGGCGTAGGCGGTGAGGCGGATCAGCGCGCCTTCGAGTGCACGGATGTTGCTGGTGACGTTCGAGGCGATGAACCCGAGCGTGTCCGCCGGGACCTGCGTGCGATCCCGCTCGGCCTTGTTGCGCAGGATCGCCAGGCGCGTCTCCATGTCCGGCGGCTGGATGTCGGTGATCAGGCCCCACTTGAACCTGCCGCGCAGCCGCTCGGACAGTGTCGGGATCGCGTCCGGCATGCGATCGCTGGACAGGACGATCTGCTTGTTCTCGCCGTGGAGCGCGTTGAACGTGTGGAAGAACTCCTCCTGCGTGCGC
>CAZMHG010000278.1:0-4690 GCA_964565975.1 uncultured Ilumatobacteraceae bacterium
GCGCCGGCGGCATCAAGACCACGTTCACCGAGGAGACCGAGACCGACCTGTTCGGCGAGCAGGCCGTGCTCTGCGGCGGTCTCACCTCGCTCGTCCAGGCCGGGTTCGAGACCCTGGTCGAGGCCGGGTACCAGCCGGAGATGGCCTACTTCGAGTGCCTGCACGAGGTCAAGCTGATCGTCGACCTGATGTACGAGGAAGGCATCGCCGGGATGCGCTACTCGATCAGCGACACCGCCGAGTACGGCGACCTCACCCGCGGACCGCGTGTCGTCAACGCCAAGACCAAGGCGGAGATGAAGAAGATCCTCAAGGAGATCCAGTCCGGCAAGTTCGCCAAGGAGTGGATCGCCGAGAGCCGCGAGAACAGCCGGGCGAAGATGCGCGAGATGCAGGCTGCCGGGCACGCGCACTCGATCGAAGAGGTCGGCAAGCGCCTGCGCGGCATGATGCCGTTCCTCGGCGCCGGCAAGCAGCGCGTCGCCGACGTGAGCGGCGGCTGATCAGCACCGCCGACGTGAGCGGCGGCTGACCAGCACCGCCGACGGGAGCGGCGGCTGATCGGTAAACCCGACTTGGTAGGTCGGGAATTGGCGGGTAGGCTCGCAGCCCATGAGCAACGCTTGGGGTTTCGAAACGCGCCAGATCCACGTCGGGGGAGATCCCGACCCGGCGACGGGGGCGCGCGCCGTCCCGATCTACCAGACGACCAGCTTCGAGTTCCGCGACGCGGAGCACGCCCAAAACCTGTTCGCCCTGGCCGAGGTCGGCAACATCTACACCCGGATCATGAACCCCACACAGGGGGCGCTCGAGGCGCGGCTCAACTCGCTCGAGGGCGGCTGCACGACGGCGATCGGTCTGCCCGGCACGCTGGCGGTGTCCAGCGGGCAGGCCGCGTCGACGCTGGCGATCCTGACCCTGGCCGAGTCGGGCGACCACCTCGTCGCCGGGCCGTCGCTGTACGGCGGCACGTACAACCTGCTGCACCACACGCTGCCGAAGCTGGGCATCACGGTGACGTTCGTCGACGACCCGCACGATCTCGACCAGTGGGCCGCCGCCGTGCAGCCCAACACCAAGGCGTTCTTCGGCGAGGTGCTGGCCAACCCGCGCAACGACGTGCTCGACATCGAAGGCGTCAGCAAGGTCGCCCACGACAACGGCGTGCCGCTGATCGTCGACAACACCGTGCCGACGCCGTACCTGATCCGCCCGCTCGAGTGGGGCGCCGACATCGTCGTGCACAGCCTGACGAAGTTCTGCGGCGGGCACGGCACGTCGATCGGCGGGGCGATCGTCGACGGCGGGACGTTCGACTTCTCGGCCAGCGGGCGGTTCCCCAACTTCACCGAGCCCGACCCGAGCTACCATGGCCTGGCCTACTGGCCGGCGCTCGGCGCCGGTTCGTTCATCCTCAAGGCGCGCGTGCAGTTGCTGCGCGACCTGGGCATGGCCATCTCGCCGTTCAACGCGTTCCTCATCCTGCAGGGCCTGGAGACGTTGAGCCTGCGGATGGAGCGTCACTTCGCCAACGCCGGCAAGGTCGCCGCCTACCTGGCGGCGCACCCCCAGGTGGACAGCGTCGCCTTCGCCGGTCTGGAGTCCAGCCCGTGGCACGAGCGGGCGACGAGGTACGGCGGCGGCAGGGGATACGGCAGCATCATCGCCTTCAACCTCAAATCCGACGACGGCGAGGCAGCGCGCAAGGCGGGCCAGCAGTTCGTCGAGGCGCTGCAGTTGCACAGCCACGTGGCCAACATCGGCGACGTGCGCAGCCTGGTGATCCACCCGGCGAGCACCACGCACAGCCAGCTGACCGCCGACGAGCAGCTGGCGTCGGGCGTCAATCCGGGGCTGGTGCGACTGAGCGTCGGGCTGGAGTCGATCGACGACATCCTCGCCGACCTGGACCTGGGTTTCGCCGCGGTCGCCGGCTGAACGGCCCGGCCGGACAACCCGGCCGGGCAGGCCGGCCGGACAGCCGGCGATGGCCGGGTCCTGGATACCATCGGGCCGCTACATGTGGTGCTGCGGACGATGCCAGGGGGACGGGACGTGAACAGTTGGGGTCGGAT
Source organism: uncultured Ilumatobacteraceae bacterium (assembly GCA_964565975.1). Lineage (GTDB taxonomy): Bacteria > Actinomycetota > Acidimicrobiia > Acidimicrobiales > Ilumatobacteraceae > JAKOUY01. Next base: position 2,079 of record CAZMHG010000278.1, read on the forward strand.
CGGGTCGTCGTTGGCCCGGCGCACCGTCGCCGCACTGATCGGCGTCGCGCTGGTCACTGCGGTGCTGGCGATCGGGCTGGGCAAGCTCGACTTCGCCACGGGCCAGGACAGCTACATGGACCCGTCGTCCGTGGTCGCCCAGAACAACACGCGCTACCAGGAGCTGTTCGGTGGCGAGAACATGGTCGTCCTGCTGACCACCAAGGACGGCTCGACCGTCGCCGACCTGTTCGCCGCCGGCAACCGTGCCGCGCTGGAGTCCATCGGAAACGACCTGTCCACCTCGTCGGCCGTGCAGAGCGTGATCTCGCCGATCGACCTGCTGCAGTGGACCCAGGACCTGGTCGACAAGGGCGTGGCGACCAACGTCCTGCTGCGCACCGCCAAGCGTGACCCGGACGCCGCGTCGCAGGCGCTGCGCTCCACCGACCTGGCGATCAACACGTTGCGGCTGGCCGCTGCCGGCGCGCACAACCTGGACAACCCGGAGTGGGTCGAGTTCCTGCTGTACGGCAACGACGGGTACACGCTCGACGGCGGCAAGCTGGTCGCGCCGCCCGACGACCAGCGGGTGATCCGCAAGTCGCTGCGTGCGTTCATCCCGGACCAACACCATGCGATCCTGGCCGGCGTCCTTGCGGGCAACGCCTCGCTGGACGAGCTCGCCGCGGGCGCCGCGGCGGTCAAGGCCGCCGTCGCCAAGGTGAGCTTCAGCGGGGTGAGCGTGGTGACCACCGGGACCCCGACCTTTCTGACCGACATCAACGACTACCTCCAGGGCGGCATGGCCATCCTCGGCGCGGTGGCCGTGCTGGTGATGATGGTCATCCTGCTCGTCGCCTTCCGCGTGCGCTGGCGGCTGCTGCCGCTCGCCGGCATGGCCGTCGGCGTCGCCTGGGGGTTCGGCCTGTTCGGCTTCACCGGCACGAAGCTGTCGCTCGTCACGATCGCCGGCCTGCCGATCCTGATCGGGCTGGGCATCGAGTTCGCCATCCAGGTCCAGAACCGGATCGAGGAGGAGCGCGGCCTCGACCACGAGCGCGACCCGTTCGGCGAGACCCTGGCCCACATCGGGCCACCGCTGCTCGCCGCAACCGTGGCCGCGGCGATCGCCTTCCTCGTGGTGAAGATCTCCAAGGTGCCGATGGTCCAGGACTTCGGCGTGCTCCTGACGCTCGGCATCGTCGCGCTCCTCGTCGCCGGCATCGTCCTGCCGATCGCGCTGATCGGCGCGCGTGAGCGGCGCTCGGCGTCGACCCGCGAGCCGACGCTCAGCTGGGTCGAGCGCACCGTCGCGCGCCTCGGCGCGCTGCCGCGGCGCACCGTGCTGCCGCTCGTCATGATCGCCGTCGGCATCCCCGTGCTCGGCCTGGTGCTGGAGGGCGGGACGCACATCGAAAGCGACCCGATCAAGTGGGCCAACCCGGACAGCACGTCGGTGCGCGACGTGCGGACGCTGGAACGTGAGACCGGTTTCGCCTCCACGCTCGGGGTGTTCATCGAGACCGGCGCCGGCGATGCGGCCGGCGGTGGGCGGCCCACCGTCAGCCCGGTGGCCAACGGCGTGTTCACCGACCAGATGGGCGCGTTCGTCTTCGGCCTCGTCGAGCGGTCGCTCGCCGCGCACCCCGAACTGGCGCAGGCGTCGAGCCTGGCGACGACGATCGGCTGGGCCGCCGAGGTGCCCGGCGCGACCGTGCTGCCGCCGACCGGCCTCGACATGCTCGAGGCGTACCAGGTGGCGCCCGCGGTGCTGCAACGCTCGCTGGTCGCCGCCAACGGCGGCACGGCGCAGATCCTGTTCCAGGTCGGCCCGTCGTCGCTCGAGGAACGCGCCAAGGTGGTCAAGGCGTTGGAGCGCGACATTGCCGACCCAGCCGGTGACGCTGCCGTGCTTCCTGCGCGCTCGCAGGCCACCGCCGGCGGCCTGGCCGTCGTCGGCGTCGGCCTGCTCGAGAACATCACGGCCAACCGCGCCGAGCTGACGATCGTCGCCCTGCTGCTGGTGGGCGCGTTCGTCATCCTGCGCTACCGGGACCTCGGTCGCGGCCTGATCACGATGGTGCCGGTGCTGTTGGCCGTGGGCGCCTCGGCCGTGCTCGTACGCCTGCTCGGGGTGACCCTCAGCCCGCTGACCACCGTGGGCGGGCCGTTGGTGGTGGCGACCTGTGCCGAGTTCTGCATCCTGCTCGTCGACCGCTACGCCGAGGAACGACGACGCGGGCTGTCGCCCGAGCAGGGCTACCGGGTCGCCGCCGAGCGCACCGGTCGGGCGTTCTTCGTGTCGGCGCTGACGACGCTCGGCGGGTTCGCCGTGCTGATGTTCTCGTCGCTGCCGCTGCTCGCCGACTTCGGGTTGGTCGTCACGATCAACATCGCCGTCGCCCTGCTGGCGGCGCTGGTGGTCGTGCCGCCGCTCGTGCAGGAGGCGGATCGTCGCGGCCTGCTGTCGTGGTCGGCGCAACGCAGCGGCACGAGGTCCACCACCGGCCGGGTCGCCGCGCTCGTCGCCGGCGGTGTGCTCGGCGTGGTCGGCATCGGCATGGCGATCCGGGCGACGCAGGACGACACGGTCGCCGTCGCCAGATGACGATTCCATCCATTAGTTTGGA
>CAZMHG010000279.1:0-4679 GCA_964565975.1 uncultured Ilumatobacteraceae bacterium
GCCAGGAGATGGGCTACAGCGTCACCCAGGTCGCCATGCGAGCCGGCCACGACCCGAGCATCGCGGCGAAGCACTCCAGCGGTCGGGTGAGCGAGACGGACCGCGCTCTGGCGACCGCGGTGGCGTCGTTGATCGCTCCCGTTCCGACTGCCGGCGAGGGTACGGTGATCGCTGTGAATGCGAAGACTTCGGCGCTGCGGAACGAGCTGCTCGCTCTGCCTACGGAGGATCGCGCTGTGCTCGCAGCCGAGTTGCTCGCGAGCTTGGACGACGAGGTCTCGGATGCCGATCCCGCCGAGATCGATCGAGCCTGGGGCGACGAGATGGTCCGACGATCCGAGCAGATCGCCGCAGGTGAGGTCACGACACTGAGCTGGAGCGAAGTGCTCGAGCAGGTTGCAGCACGCCGCAGCTCGCGGTGAGCCGCGAGGTTCGGTACCACCGGCATGCAGCGGCGGAACTCGTCGAGGCTGAGGCGTGGTACGAGCAGCAGCGCCGAGGGCTCGGCAATCGGTTCTTGGAAGCCACGCCGGTCGGCTTGGACACTCCCGGCGTCGGTCGGCGACGACGCTCGTGCGTCGATGTGAGACGTCACTCCTGGCGACGGGACGCCGCTGCGGGCCACGGGGTCTGACCGCCGGTGGTCCCAGGCTGCGAACTTCCGCGCCTGGGCACGCGGGGCGCTTGATCCATGGCGACGAGCCCGGGCGGCTGACGAGCGCTACTAGAGTCCTGCTGTGGACTTGATCTCCCTGATCGATGTGCGACCTGATGTGCGCGGTGGCAAGCCGTGCTTCATCGGGACGCGCATCACGGTCTACGACGTGCTGGAGTACCTGGCGTCCGGGATGACCACCGAGGACATCGTCGCTGACTTCCCCGAGTTGACGACTGACCATGTTCGAGCGGCCCTCGCGTTCGCTGCGATGCGTGAGCATCGTCTTGCCACGCCGGCGTGAAGCTGCTCTTCGATCAGAACCTGCCGCGCATACTCGTTCGCCGGCTCGCCCATGAGTATCCCGAGAGCGTCCATGTTGCCGAGATCGGCCTCGACACCGCAACGGACCGGACGATTTGGGAGTACGCAGCGGAGCGCGCCTACGCCATCGTCTCCAAGGACAGCGACTTCCGTCAGCTCGCCCTGCTTTTCGGGCCTCCTCCGCACGTTGTGTGGCTCAGGGTCGGCAACGTGCCGACCCACGTGATCGAGGCCGTGCTTCGGCGGAGCGTCGAACGGCTTGAGGACTTTGCGCGCTCGGGCGAAGAGTCGCTGCTTGTCCTCTCGCTGGGCGCGGACGGTCGTGCAGAACAGTGGCGGTAGACGAAGCGCTCTCCGCAACAGCGGTCCCCCGACAATAGGCGAGACTGCCAGCGTGAGCACGTCGAGGCCGAGCTTGCCCGACTCGCCGAAGCCGCCGACAGGGACGCCGATCTCCGGACGCTCCGACCTTCTACCGCGGCTGGATGACCCGCCCGGTTGGACCGTGGACGAGCAGCACAGCACGTTCGACCCGACACAGGTGCACAAGTCGATCTACGGCTCACACGCCTACTACGACCGCCCGGGCGGTTCCGTGTACATCGCCGTGGTTCCCTCAACGGGCCGACCGACGGACTGCTCGATCCTCATCGCGAAGGTCGCCGACGAACGCTGCGCCGCCGTGGGCTCCGCGTCCTGCTCGCCGTAGGCGACGGGGGCGGGCGGCTGCGGCTCCAACTGCCGACCAACGTCGTAGGGAGGACAGATGACGGTGCGCGTGACGACCCCGACGAGCACCGATGCGGGCGCCTACGACGTGGAGGCGCTGCCGACCTACATCACGCGCTCTCCAGGAGACGACGGAGGTCGCCTGATTCGGATATATGCCGCTGGGCCCTCGCTTCGGCGGCGAGGCTGGACGCCGCGAGACGGTAGGTCGGGTCGACCAGCGTCGTCCGAGCGGCTTCGGCGATCTCTGCCGGAGTCGCCGTCAGCGGGTCGAGGGTGATGCCGACGCCAAGCTGTGCGCAGCGATCGGCGTTGTCGGGCTGGTCGGCGCCAAGCGCCAGGGTGACGACCGGGATGCCGAGCGAGAGCACTGCTCCCAATGTGCCCGACCCGGCGTGGCTGACGACCGCCGCGCACCTGCCGAGCAGTTCGCGCTGGGCGATGAACTCGGCGATGCGCACGCCCGGGCGCGGCGCCGGAAGGGTGGCCGGGTCGATGCCTGGGCCGGTGGTGATCACGACCTCCACATCGAACGACTCGCTCACGGCGTTCATCGCCTCGACCAGCCGGGAGAGCAGATCGCCGGACTCCAGGTTGAACACGGTGCCGAGCGTCGCGTAGACCAGCGGGCGGGCGCCGCCGGTGTCGTTGCCGCTGGCGAGCGGGCGGGCGACCTGGTCGAGGATCGGCGGGCGCACGAACTCGATCGGCCCGGCGACCCGCGCCAGCGGGCTGCGCAGCGAGCGAGGGAACGGAGCGATCGCCAGAGTTCCGGCGACGCGTGATCCACCGGGATCTGGCGCAACGCCCTGCTCCTCGCGGAGCGCTCGCCATGCCGGGCCGACGACGTCGGGTGCCATCAGCAGGCCGGCGGCGAGCACGACGACGGTGACGCACGGGATGCCGCGGCGCTCGGCAGCGACGACACTGCCGACGTCGACCTCGTCGCAGATCACCAGGTCCGGCCGTTCACGGTCGAACAGCGCTCCGAGCGTCTCCGCGCGCATCCGGCCGAACCGCGCGACGAAGTGATCGCGCATCACCGCCCGCTCCGCCGCACGATCGACCGGCATCAGCGGGCGCCGGGTCGTGGCGAGCGTGTCGGGGCCGACGACGTGCGTCGAGTAACCGTGCTCGCGAACCCGGTCGAGCACGCCGGCTTGACCGGCGAAGCCGACGTGATGACCGAGCGACCGCGCCAGGTTGGCGAGTGGCAGCAACGGCTCGGCATGGCCCCAGCCGCCGACGAACGATGCGACGATGCTCATGGCCACGCTGATGCCGCCCTCACGCAACGCTCACGGCACTACCAACGGCTCGCCGGCTGGGCGAGCCGACCGCGGCGGTCACCGATTGAGCAGCGACGTCCAGGTCGCCGGAACGGCGCCGGCCGGGCCGGGCGCCGGCTGATCGTCGGGATGCGAATCGGGCGGGGCGAGGTGCACGCCGCGGACCATCGACTCGGTCGCGTAGTTCCAGAACCACGCTTCACCCGGCTCGAAGCTGCGGATGATCGGGTGTCCGGTCGAGTGGAAGTGCTTCGTCGCGTGCTGCTGCGGCGAGCTGTCGCAGCATCCGATGTGTCCGCATTCGGCGCACCGCCGCAGATGGAACCACCAGCCGCCAGTGGCCAGGCACTCCTGGCAGCCGATGCCGGACGGCTGGGCGGACGGGTTGATGCCGGGTGTGTGCTCCGTCATGAGGTCCTCGGGTTCGATCGGCGGTGGATCGCGATGGATTAGGTTGCGCTGATCGTATGCCGCCTCGATCCGGGGATCTGGCCCGGAAGGATCAACACGAGCACGACACCAGCACGGAGCACGACACGGAGCGGGCACCACACGGAGCGAACGGCAGCAGCACAACAGCGAGAGGACTGCAACGATGGCGAACCGCGACGACGAGACCGCCGACACCGGCACGGTAACCGAGTCGGTTGACTATGCCGGGTGGTCGGCGACGTGCGACACGCTGCATGCTCACGCGCAGGTGCTCGGCAAGCTCGACGTGGCCCTCGCCCCGCCGGAGCCTGAGCTCGCCCACGCTGCCCTTCGTCTGACGGCCAGGGGGTGGGAGACCCGCCCGCTGCCGGCCCCGAACGGCACGGGCGCATTCTCCGTCACGCTCGATCTGCGCGCCCACGTCGCCGAGGTTCGGCACAGCGATGGGTCGACGGCCACCGTGGCACTGACCCCGGACCGGCCGGTCGGCAGGGTGACCCGAGAGGTGCTCGCAGCCGTGGCCGCCGTGGCCGGTCCGGTGACGATCGACACGCGGCCGCAGGAGGTGCCGTGGAGTGTCGCACTCGACGCCGACGAGATGCACGCGACCTACGACACCACGCAGGTCGAGGCGTACTGCGGCGCGGCGACGAAGGCAGCGCTCGTGCTGCAGGCGTACCGCGCCCCGTTCTTCATCATGCGCAACGCAATGGATGCCCAGGAGATCGCCGTCGGCTGGTGGCCGGGTGACGCCAAGTACGGCAACGCTGCGTTCTACGCCTATGCGCACCCGTCGCCCGACGGGTTCGCCGCCGCGCAGCTCACGCCGGCCGCCGCGCGCTGGAGCGAGCTCGGCGAGTTCCTGCTCGACTGGACCGACGTGTGCGCCGCCGACGACCCGCACGCCTACGCGCTCGAGTTCCTCAACTCGGCATTCGGCCACGCGTGCATCGTGTGCGGTTGGGACCCCCACCTCACCGCGAGCATGCAGGGCAACCCCCCACCCGTGCGCTGACCGGCAGATCCGGCGTCGCGCTGCGCAGTACGGTCGGGTCAGTGGCAGCGACCCATCACCCCGTCCCGGACGTCGAGCCCGTCGCCGCCCACCCCGGTGGTCGCCGGTGCACCATCACCGACCCGAGCCGGACTTGGCTCGGCGTGTTCCGGCACGTCTGAGTCGGCGCTCACCGATGAGGCGACACCGGCTTCACACCGCGCGGGAAGTAGGCACCCACCGGCGAGGCGATGAG
>CAZMHG010000280.1:0-4647 GCA_964565975.1 uncultured Ilumatobacteraceae bacterium
GCTACCGCCACGTCAGCGACGACGCCACCCGCGAGATGTTCGAGCAGGCGTGGGGCGTGCCGCTGCGCCGTGACCCGGGCCTGCGGATCCCCAACATGTTCGACGCGGCGATCGACGGCCGGTTCCGCGGCCTGTACGTCCAGGGCGAGGACATCGCCCAGAGCGACCCGAACACCGGCCACGTCCATGCCGCGCTCCGCTCGCTCGACGTGCTGATCGTCCAGGACCTGTTCCTCAACGAGACCGCCCGCTTCGCCCACATCTTCCTTCCGGGAACGTCGTTCCTGGAAAAGGACGGCACCTTCACCAACGCCGAGCGGCGGATCAACCGGGTCCGCCCGGTGATGCGCCCGAAGAACGGCAAGGACGAATGGCGCATCGTGTGCGACCTGTCGGCAGCGATGGGCCACGAGATGCACTACGACTCGGCCGCGCAGATCATGGACGAGATCGCCCGAATGACCCCCACGTTCGCCGGCGTCAGCTTCGAGCGCCTCGACCGCGAGGGCAGCGTGCAGTGGCCGTGCAACGACGCCAACCCGGACGGCAGCCCGATCATGCACCGGGTCAGCTTTGCCCGCGGCCTTGGCCGGTTCGTCGAGACGCCGTACATGCCCACCGAGGAACGCGCCAACCGCAAGTTCCCGTTGCTACTGACGACGGGGCGGATCCTCAGCCAGTACAACGTCGGCGCGCAGACCCGTCGCACGGCGAACGGTGCCTGGCACGACGAGGACCTGCTCGAGATCCACGCCGCCGACGCCGCCGAGCGCGGCATCACCGACGGTCAGCTAGTCACCGTCGCCAGCCGTGTGGGCGCCACGGTGCTGCGGGCGCGCATCGCCGAGCGGATGCCCCAGGGCGTGGTGTACACCACGTTCCACTTCCCCGAGAGCGGCGCCAACGTGGTCACCACGGAGTGGAGCGACTGGGCGACGAACTGCCCCGAGTACAAGGTCACCGCCGTGCAGGTCACCCCTGGGGCCCACGCCGCCGTCGGCGCCGACCCCGGCCGGGCGGCACACCACCGGCACGACGGGCCGTCGGTCTACGAGCAGTCGTTGGTGCGGATGGCCAACCAGATCGCCCGCCAGCACGAATACCTGCCGGCGGATGCCGCGGCGAGCACGGTACGCGCCCACCTGCGGCGGTTCTGGGAGGCTGACATGCTGCGCGAGCTCGATCGGATGCTCGCCGACCCTGGCATCGCTGCCGATCTGGACCCGCTCGTCGTCGCCGGGATGAGCGGCGGCTGACCGCCCTACGGTCGGGGCCCGGTGGGCTTGGCTGGCGTCAGGACAGGTAGAAGACCTGCTCGAGGGTGACGAAGCCCTCGTCGGGCCCGGCGTCGCCGAGGTCCTCGAAGAACTCGCCCATCTCCTGCTGCCAGCGGGCGTTGACGGCGCGCCCGCTCATCCCTGCCCTCGCCGCGGCCAGGTCGGGGGTCTCGAAGTAGCCGATCAGCGTCGCGTCCCGGCGGTCGACGAACAGCGAGTAGTTCGTCCACCCCGTGGCGCTCAACGCCTCGAGCATCTCGGGCCAGACGGCGCGGTGGCGCTCGCAGTACTCGTCGATCCGGTCCGGTCGCAGCCGTAACCGGAAGCACACTCGTTCCATGGTTCGTGGACCGGGCGGTGCCACCGACACGCGGCGGCACCGCCCGGCGCTCGGGTCAGAAGGTGAACTGGTCCACGTTGTCGGCGGTGAACTCGGCCGGCGGGCCGACCACGATCACGCCCTTGTCGTCGGCGGCGTAGGACGTGCCGTCGACGTTGATCCCGGTGCTCACGTCACCACCGCTGGCGACGATGCCGGCGGCGTACACGCCGAGGTAGCCGAGCATGCCCGGATCCCACAGACCGACGACCTTGACCGTGCCGTCCTTGAGGTACGCCTTCATCTCGCTCGGCAGACCGAGGCCGGTGACTTGGACCTTGCCCTTGTACTCCGAGCCGGAGATGTACTTGGCCGCGGCGGCGACGCCGACGGTGGTCGGGGCGATGATGCCCTTCAGGTTGGGGTGTGCCTGCAACAGCGCAGCGGCCTTCTCCGCCGACTTCGCCGCGTCGTCGTCGCCGTAGACGACGTCGACGAGCGTCAGCTTCGGGTAGTTGGCGGCGAGGTCGGCCTTCATCAGCTCGATCCAGGCGTTCTGGTTCTCCGCCGTCGCCGCGGCCGAGAGGATCGCGATCTCGCCACCGTCGGGGCCGATCGAGTCGGAGATCCACTTGTCCTGCGATGTGGCGATCAGGTCCGGCGTGGTCGGCTTGATCATCGCCGAGCGAGCCGTCGTGTCGTTGACGTCGGCGTCGTAGGTGACCACGGCGATGCCCTGGGCCTTGGCCTGCTGCAGCGACGGCGCCACCGAATCGGCGTCGGCCGCCGAGATGACGATCGCGTTGACGCCCTTTTGGATCTCGGTGTTGATGAACTCGACCTGTGCCGCACCGGTGGCCTCCGTCGGGCCGACCTGCTCGCAGGTCGCCTTGATCGCCGCGCAGGCCTTCTGCGCACCGGCGTACGCGGCGTCGAAGTAGGCGTTGTTGATCGCCTTCGGGATCACCGCGATCGTCAGGCCCTCCTTGATTGCCGCCGGGGCGATGGCCGCCGCGGTGCCGGCCGTGGTGCCTGCGGCCGCGGTGGTCGCGGCCGTCGTCCCAGCGGTGGTTGCCGGGGTCGTCCCCGAGGACGCCGCCGAGGCGAGCAGGGCGACGGCACCAACCGTCGCGAGCCGGATGTACTGCTTACGCATGTTGTTTCTCCTGTGGTTGGTGGCCGGGATCCGACCGGTTGGGTGTTGAGACCGCCGGCGCGGCCGGAGGGCTGGCGCGCCGGGTGCGATTGGACAGGCGGGAGCCGATCGCCGGGACGATGACCGCGCACAACAGCAGCGACCCGGTGACGATCGTCAGCTCGTTGGCCGACAGGCTGTTCAGCCGCAGCAGCGACCGGATCGCGCCCAGGAAGAACACGGCGGACAGGACGCCCCAGATCGTGCCGACGCCACCGAAGATCGACACGCCGGCGAACAGCGCCGCGGCGATCACCTCCAGCTCCATGCCCACCGCGCCGTCGGGCCGCGAGCTGGCGAAGCGGATCGTGTACACCACGCCGGCCAGCCCGGACATCAGCCCGTTGACCACGAACAACCGGAAGATGACCTTGCCGACCGGGATGCCGACGAACCGGGCGGCGTCCTTCGACTGACCGATCGAGAACACACGGCGTCCGAACGGGGTGGCGTGCAGCACGACGCCGAAGGCGATCGCCAGCACCACCACGAGGACCCCCACGTACGGAACCCACGTCCCGAACACCTTGCGGAAGTTGAGCGAGGTGAACCACGCCGGGAACGGCTTCAGCCGGCGGTCGCCGAGCAGCGCGTAGCACAGCCCGCGATACAGCGCGAGCGTGCCGATCGTGACGGCCAGCGACTGCAGGCCGAGGCCGGTCACCAGCCAGCCGTTGAGCGCGCCGCACAGCCCGCCGACGACGATCGCCACGACGATCGACACCCACACCGACCCGGTGTGCTGCCAGGTGAACCCGAGCATGCAGCTGGACAGTGCAGCGATCGAGCTGACCGACAGGTCGATCTCGCCGCAGATGATCAGGAACGTCATCGACAGTGCGATCAGGCCGATCTCGCCGATGCTCTGGACGAGGAAGGTCATGTTCCCGTCGGTCAGGAACTTCTTGTGCTGGAAGGACCCGAGCACGACGGTCGCCAGCGCCAGCAACGGGACGATGCGATCCCACGACACCCGGCGCAGCGCGCTCATCGGCCGCTCCGTCGCTCGCGGTTCTGGCGGCGCACGGCGACGAGCCGATCGGCGCTGATCGCCAGCAGCAGCAGGATGCCGTTGACCGCCTGCTGCCAGAACTCGGGGATCGACAGGGCGCTGAGCGAGAAGCCGATCGAACGCAACAGCATCGCCCCGAGCAACGCGCCCACCACCGTGCCGGATCCGCCGAAGATGTTCACCCCGCCCACCACGCAGGCAGCGATCACCGCCAGCTCGTAGCCACCGCCGGCGTTGGCGTCGACACCGCCAAGCCTGGCCATGTACAGCACGCCGCCGATGCCGGCGCACGCGCCACAGAACAGGTACGCGCCGACGACCCGCCGCCGGACCGGGATGCCGGCGAGCACCGCCGCCGGCGGGTTGCTGCCGATCGCGTACAGGTCCCTGCCGGCGCGGACCTGGCGCAGGTAGACCGAGGCCAGCGCGCCGGCGACGACCACGACGATCATCAGCTTGGGCACGCCCAACCAGCGCGAGACGCCGAAGGAGATCACGTCGGCCGGCAGCTGGTCGGCGGTGATCCGCTTGCCGCCGACGATCGTCGCCTGCACCCCGGCGACGAGGTACAGCGTGCCAAGCGTGACCACCAGCGCCGGCAGGTCGAGCAGGGCGACGAGCAACCCGTTGACCAGACCGACCGCGACGCCCACGGCGATGCCGACGAGGAACGCCTTCCACAGCTGGCCGTTGCCGCCGTGGCGCACCGCCGCGCCGGCAGCGTAGGCGGCGAGGCCGAGCGTCGAGCCGACCGAGAGGTCGACCTTGCGCATCAGCAGCACGAAGGTCTGGCCGACGGCGACCATGCCGGACTGGACGAGCTCGCGGATGCCGAAGGGCTCGA
>CAZMHG010000281.1:0-4642 GCA_964565975.1 uncultured Ilumatobacteraceae bacterium
AACGTCTCCCCGTTGAACGCGCACCCAGCCGTGGACAGGTAGGCGACGAGCGGCGAGATGTTCGCCGGATCCCACTGGTCGAACTGACCCTCACGCGCCGCCATCACGTCCTCGAGCCCGGGCGTGGCGATGGTCAGGCGGGTCCGGGCGCCGGGCGCGACGGTGTTGCTCTTGACGCCATAGCGCGCCAGCTCCTTGGCGGCGATCTGCCCGAAGGTGGCGATGCCCGACTTCGCCGCGCCGTAGTTGCTCTGGCCAGGGTTGCTGAACAGGCCCGACGTCGACGAGGTGTGCACCAGGTTGCGCGGCTTGGCGACGCCCGCCTTGTGCTGCTCGCGCCAGTACGCCGCGGCCCAGCGCGTGGGCGCGAAGTGGCCCTTCAGGTGGACCTTGACCACCGCGTCCCACTCGTCCTCGGTCATGTTGACGATGACCCGATCGCGCAGGATCCCGGCGTTGTTGACCAGGATGTCGAGGTCGCCGAAGTGGGCGATCGCGGCGTTGATCAACCGCTGCGCGCCCTCCCAGTCGGAGACGTCGTCACCGTTGACGATCGCCTCGCCACCGGCGGCGACGATGTCGGCGACGGTTTGCTCGGCAGGCGTGGAATCGGTGCCGGTGCCGTCGTTCGCCCCACCGAGGTCGTTGACCACGACCTTGGCGCCCTCGTGGGCGAACAGCAGGGCATGTTCACGGCCGATGCCACGGCCAGCACCGGTGATGATCGCCACACGGCCATCGAGCGAACCCATCTGTCCGACCTCCTCGTCGGAGGCGAACACTACCGATCAGGTCTCAGGCGGCGAAGTTGACGTTGACGATCGAGCCCTTGGGCACCAGCTGCTTGGAGGTGACGACCTTGCCGCCGACGGTCATCGACACGAGCGGCTTGGCCAGGTCGCCGACCGTCGCGCCCACGGTGAACCCGGCCTGCTTCAGGGCGGCGACGACCGCCAGGCCGTTGAGCCCGGTGACGTTCGGGAGGGCGACCATCTCGGGGCCCTTCGAGACGACGACGTTGATCGTGCCGCCACGGGCGATCTCGGTGCCGGCGACGGGATCCTGGCTGATGATCTGCCCCTTCGGGACCGTCGCGCTGAACGCCGTCTGGGACGCCTCGAGCAGCAGGCCGAGCTGTTCCAGCGTGCCCGACGCACCGGCCGGGGTGAGCCAGGTGATCGCCGGGGCCGACCTCGGCTTGGGGCCCTTGGAGAGCACCACGGCGATGGTGGAGCCGCGCTCGACCTCGTCGCCGACCTTCACGCTGGGCTGATCCGAGACGACCTGGGACACGACCGAACCGGCAGGGATCGTCTCGTCGAATGCCTGCGCCGGGTCCTCGACGATCTTCAGCTGGCGGTCCTCCAACAGCTTGGTGGCGTCGGCCAGGGTCAACCCCACGAGCGACGGCACGTGGCGCGGCGCCGGGCCGGTGCTGACGACCAGCTTGACCGTCGAGCCTTCCTTCAACGACTCGCCGGCCGGCGGATCGGCGGAGATGACCACGCCGACGCGGACCGTCTCGTCGGCCGCCTGGCTGACGTCGGGCACGAACTTCAGGTCGGCCAGCTGGTTGCGCGCGTCGGCCTCGGTGGCGTCGACCAGTTCGGGCACGACATGCTTGATCGGCTGGTGCTCCTTCCACCACCAGTAGCCCCCTGCGCCGGCGCCGGCCAGGAGGGCGAGCACCAACAGGACCCACGGCCAGCGCCGCCGGCGGTGGACGAGCGCGGCGACGACCGGCGGGACGATCACCGGGCCGACCTGGCCGGACGGGGCGAGGACCGCCCCGGCGGGTCCCGCGCCGGTGGCCGGCCGGACCGGTTCGACGACCGGGACTTGGCCAGAGGTCGGCAGGACCGGCATCGGCGACGGTGGCGCATCGGGCACGTCGAAAACCCGCGGGACGGCGGTCTCGGCGGGCACCTCGATCGCGTGATCGGCCCGGTCGGGCGCGCCAGCGACGGTCTCGTCGCCGGGTTGGGCGACGGGAGCCGGCTGTGAGTTCGTCGGCTGCGACGTCGTCGGCTGCGAAGTGGGCTGTGACGTCGGCTGGCTGGTCGTGGGCTGCGACGGGACGAGCGGCGCGAGGGTGACCGGCGCGGCGGCTGCGCCGGCAGGGCCTGCGGTCGTGTGGGCGGTGGCCGAGGGCGCCGCTGCGCCGGCCGCAGTGGGCTCGAACAGCGCCGCCGGCGCTTGCGTTGCGCCGCTCGCGGTGGCGTCATCGCCGGTGGCGGACAGGTCGGGCCGGGGCGTCGGAAACGTCGGGTCGGTCAGGACGTGGCCACGCTCGGACAGCAGACCGCCGGCGACGATGGGGATCGGTGCCGGGCGGGCCATGCGCTGCGCCGCCTGCAGCAGCGCGGCGCCGAACCCGGCCGCCGAGTAGCGGTCGTCGGGCCGCGGCCGGCCGGCGCGCTCGAGCACGGCGGCGAGCGGGCCGAGGTCGGCGTTGACCGGCAGCAGCCGGTCGACCCGGTTGGACAGGGTTGACGTGGCCGAATCGCCGAGGAACGGCACCTTGCCCGTGGCTGTCTCGACGACGCACAGGGCCAGGGAGTAGACGTCGCTGCGCGCCGTGACCGGCAGCCCGAGGGCCCGCTCCGGCGAGGCGTAGTTGGCCAGCTCCTGGCGCGGCTGGGCCCCGCCCCAGATCAGCGAGCCGAGCGCCCGTGCCAGGCCGGCGTCTGCGACGCGCAACCGGGCATCGGTGCCGAACACCAGCGTGCCCGGCCGGATGTCGCCGTGCACCAGCCCGGACCGATGGAGTGCGTCGAGCCCCTTGCACGCCTCCAGGCCGACCATCAACGCCTGCGAGGCGGTGAGGATCCGGCCACGGTCGAGCAGGTCACGCAGGCTGCCACCGCCGAGATGCTCGCTGGCGACGTACAGGACGGGCTTGCCGTTCCACGTGTCGGATCCCCAGCCGACCACCTTGACGAGCGACGGGCTGTCGACCGCGTCGGTCGCCGCCATCGATTCGGCGAACTCCGCCTGGAACGTCTCGTCCTCGCACAGGCGGGGGTGCACCAGCTTGAGGACGACAAGATCGCCGGACTGCTGATCCGTCGCCTCGAACGTGGCGACCTCGAGCCCCGTGCCCCGGCGGGCGCCGACGACGAAGCGATCGGCGATGACCCGCGAAGGGGTGGACGAGTCAGGATTCGACATGGCACCGGAACGCTAGCTCTCCACCTCGCGGACTCCCACGCGCCGTGACGTCACGTTGGCGCGCTGCGTCCGGGGTGGGACACTGTGCGACATGAGCACCGACACCGAGGTCCACCGCCTGGGGCCGCCGCCGATCAAGCGCTGGCAGGCGGTCGGCGCGTCGTTGGTGATCGCCATCGGTCTCACCGCGATCGTGACCGGATTCCTGCGGGCGACGTCGGGTACCGACTCGTCGACGCTGCCGCCGGGGATCGAGCGGGTCGACCCGGTGCAGTCCGCGGTGCGCGTGCCGTCGCAGACCAAGATCTTCGTCGACCTCGCCGCCGGGTACACCGGCGAGCTGACCATCGACGGTGTCCGACCGCCGGTGGTCAACCTGATGGGCGAGGTCGCCGTTGCCCCGGCGGGCACCACGGCGGGAACGCTGCCGGCCGTCGCGCCGGGCGCCCAGCAGGTGGGTGGCGTGATCTTCGAGGCCGGCAACGCGACGCTCACCTTCACCCCCACCGCGGGTGCGCTGATCGAGTCGTTCGCCGAAGGCCGCCACACCGTGACGGTGACCTATTGGAAGCTCACCAGTGGGCGCGGCGCGGCGCGCTCGTTCACCTGGACGTTCGACGCCTTCTGATCCCACCGCGCCCCGCCGAGGGCGCCGTCAGGCCGGGAGGGTTCCGGTCTCGAGGAGCTGCAGGAAGCCGGCCTCGTCCAGGATCGGGATGCCGAGCTCCTGCGCCTTGGTCAGTTTGCTGGCCCCCGGGTCCGCGCCGACGACGACGGCGGTGGTCTTCTTCGAGACGCTGCCGGGGCTCTTGGCGCCGCGGCCTTTGATCGCCGCCTCGGCATCTTCGCGCGACATCCCGTCAAGCGTGCCGGTGACGACCACGGCCATTCCAGCCAGGTTCTGCGGCAGGCGGCTGACCTCGACCAACCCGAAGTCGACGCCGGCGGCGCGCAGCTTCTCGATGAAGGTGCGATTGTCGCTGACGTCGAACCAGCGACGGATCGAGGCGGCAATGATCCCGCCGACCCCGTCGGTGGTGGCCAGGTCGGCTTCCGAGGCCTCCATCACCGCGTCGAGCGTGCCGAAGGCCGTGCTGATCGTGTCGCTCGCCGACGGGCCGAGGCCCTTGATCCCGAGGGCGGTGAGCAGGCGGGGCAGCGGTCGGTCGACCGAGCCGCGGATCGCCGCGAGCAGGTTGCGCGCGTTGGTCTCGGCGAACTTCGGGAGGGTCAGCAACTGCTCCTCGGTCAGGGCGTACAGGTCCGCCGGGTCGCGCAGCATGCCAGCGGCGCACAGCTGGGCGACGCGCTGATCACCGAGCCCCTCGATGTCCATCGCCGTGCGTGACGCGAAGTAGATGATCCGCTGCTCGAGCTGGTACGGGCAGGCAACCTCGACGCAACGGGTGTCCGCCTCGCCGGCGGCGCGGACCAGCTCGCTGCGCACCGGACACGGGCAGATCGTCGGAAA
>CAZMHG010000282.1:0-4622 GCA_964565975.1 uncultured Ilumatobacteraceae bacterium
CGTCGCCGCGGAAGCGCTGCTTCGTTGGGAGTCGGTCCGATTCGGCCAGCTGCAACCGTCCGAAGTGCTCGGCAACCTCAGCGCCGACGATCTGGTGACCCACGAGTTGCGCATGATCGACGTCGCCCTGAGCTACCTCCCGGACCTGTTGGCGCTCGACCCGCAGTTTCATCTGAACCTCAACTTCACGGCGGAGATGTTCGGGCGGATCGACCTGGCCAGCGAGATCCAGCGCCGCTGCGAGCACGCCCTCGTCTCACCGACGTCGCTGCGCGCCGAACTGACCGAGACGACCGCTCTGGACCTGCGCGGCTCGGCGCTGCGCCGGGTCCACAAGCTGGCGCAGATCGGGGTGCGTACCGTGCTGGACGACTTCGGCGTCGGGTACTCCAACCTCAGCTACCTGGCCAAGCTCGGCGACGTCGACCTGAAGATCGACGGCTCGTTCATCCGCGATCTCGACGCGCCGCACACCCAGGCCGTCGTCAAGGCCATTCTGGCCACGGCGAACACGCTGAACCTGCCGGTGGTCGCCGAGCACGTGGAGACGCGGGCGAAGGCCAAGACCCTGCTCGGGATGGGCTGCGTGCTGCACCAGGGCCTGTACTACAGCCCTGCGGTGAGCCTGGAGCAGATGTGCGCAATGGTGCGCAACCCGCCCGCGCAGTGGCGGCTCGGGCCTGCCGACGGCTAGCCGAACAGGGTGGCGCCGATGTAGCTGCCCTCGGCGGCGCCGGGCGGGATGGCGAACATCGCGCTGGAGACGTGCTGGATGTACTCGTTCAACGCGTCGTGCGTGGCCAGCTGGGCCTGGAGAGGCACGAACTGTGTGCGCGGATCGCGCTGGTACGCCAGGAAGAACAGGCCGGCGTCGAGCTGTCCGGTCTGCTCGTCGATGCCGTCGGTGAACGAGTACCCACGGCGAAGGATGTGGATGTCGTTCCCGATCTGGTTGGCGACGCGTGCGTGGGCGCGCGCCGGGATGAGCAACTCGCCGTCGGCGCCTTTGGCGGCGAGGTCGATCGAGTCGTGCTCGTTCCTGCTCCCGATCGGCGCGCCCGATGCCTTCAACCGGCCGACGGTCGCTTCCTGATCGGCGAGGCTCGACCGGTCCCACACCTCGATGTGGATCCGGATGCGCCGCACGACGAGGTAGCTGCCGTCGGCCATCCAGGCCGGGTCGTCGTCGCGGCCCACCCACAGATGGGCGTCGTGCGCGGCCTGCGTATCTGCCAGGTTGTTGGTGCCGTCCTTGAAGCCCATCAGGTTGCGCGGCGTGACCTGGTCGGGTGTCGTCGACGAGGTCCGCCCGAAGCCCTGCTGCGACCAGCGCAGCTGGGCCGTCCCGCGGGCGATGCGCGCCAGGTTGCGCACCGCGTGGTAGGCGACGAGCGGGTCGTTCGAGCACGCCTGGACGCACAGGTCGCCGTCGGAGACCGCCGGGTCGATCTCGTCACCGGCGAACGCCGGCATGTCGATCAGCGGGGCCGGCCGACGACTGGCCAGCCCGAAGCGATCGGTGCCGTTGTTGCCGAACAGGCTGGCGCCGAAGCCGAAGGTGATCGTCAGGTGTGCGGGATCGAGCCCGTCCGCCTCGCCGGTGTCGGTGGGTGGCGCCAGGTCGCTGGTCTGCGCGGGTCCGACCATCTGGCCGGCCGTCATGGTCGCGGCGGCAGCCGTCCACTTGCGCAACAGGGTGCGCACCGCGTCCACGTCCGTGGTGGTGAGGTCGAACGCAGCGAAGTGCAGCCGGTCCTGCTGGGCCGTGGTGATACCGGCCTGATGCCTGCCCCAGAACGCTTCGGCCCCCGAGGTTTCGGCGGCACGCGCACGCTCGCTGTGACCGAGCGTGTAGCCGCCGGAGACGACGGCCGCGGACGCGGCCGTCGTTGCTCCGGCGACGAGCAGCCGGCGTCGAGACAGCAGTGCCATCTCAGACCAGCACGAGCGCGGCGACCCGCGACAGCGGCTCGGCCAGGGCGTCGACCACGGTCGACAGGGCACGAGTGTCGGCGGTCGTCAGATCGGTGAACGACTTGTAGCCGTTGAACACCGGGTCGGTGCCCTTGTAGGCGTCGAGCGCCGCCTGCACCGCGGCGAACCGCGCCTCGAGGTCGGTCACCAGCGACGCCTCACGGGTGGCGATCAGCGGTTTGAGCGCTTCGAACGCGGCCTTGGCCCCGGCCAGGTTGCCGGCGAAGTCGGACAGGTCGGTGTGCGAGTAGCGGTCTTCCTCACCCGTGATCTTGGAGGTCGAGACCTCGTTGAGCAGCTCGACGGCGCCGTTGGCGATCTGCGCCGGCTCGAGCGTCAGGGTGCCGATCTGGGTGCGCAGCTTCTTGACGTTGGCAGCCAACCCGTCGGCGACGGTGCCCATGCCGGTCAGCGAGTTGTCCACCCACATCGCCTTCTCCAAGCGGTGGAAACCGCCCCACGTGTCGGCAGCGACGTCGCCTTCACGCGCGTCGATCGCCGGGTCGAGGTCGCCGAAGCTCTCGGCGATCGGCTCGATCGCCTCGTACGGGTAGCGCGCCGCGGCGAACTGGGCACGAGCCGCGTCCAGATCGCCCTTGGCGACAGCGGCGACGAACGTGTCGGTGACCGTGATCAGCTTGTCGGCCTGCGACGTGACATAGGCGATGTACGTGGCAACGGCGGCATCGCGCGCCGTCTTGTCGGCCGCCTGGCCGCTCGCCGCGTCGGCGACCTCGAGCGTGCCGGCCTCGAACTTCTCGCCGCCGGGGCACTTCGTCGTGTAGCTGCCGGCAGCGAGGGTGAGCGAGAACGAACGGTCCGCGCCCGGGATCACGTTCTCGACCTCGCCGAGGATCTTGGTGCCACTGAGGACCTCGAACTCGGTGACCGCGGCGGACCCGTCGTTGGTGATCTTGAACGTGGTCGGGCCGGCCGTCGCGGCGATCGAGCGCGGCTCGCAGCCGTCGTCCGACAAGGTGATCTCGATCGTCTTCACGCCATCGGCGGAGACGGTGGCGGTCGCCGCGGTGACCGTGGTCCCGCCGGCAGCGGTGGCCGTGGTCCCTGCGGCAGCAGCCGTGCTGGCCGTGGTCCCTGCAGCTGCGGCCGTGCTGGCCGACGCGAGCGTCGTCGTGGTCGCCGCGGGCTTGTCGTCACCGCAACCGGCGACTAATACCGGGACCGACACCAGCGCTGCCGCGGCGGACCACCTCAGCGTTCGAGTCGAGCGCCGCAGCCCAGACGAGTACCGACCATTCATTGCACCAACCTCCACGAGGAACGAGACGAATTCAGCAGAACCCTCACACCGCCACCGCCGCGGGCGCCGGGTCGACACGTGCCGGCCGCGGGCGCTGACGACCGCGGAGCACGAACCACGTCATCGGGACGACGTAGCAGAGCCAGCCGATGCCCTCGACCACCGTTGGCTTCGGCTGGATGCCGAGCACACCGGTGAACAACGCCGAGCGGATCGTGCCCGGCTTGATCAGCCACCGCAGGTTGACGAGCTGTTCTTGGCCGATGTTCAGCCACCCGGCTTCGTGCGCGGTGTGCATCGCGAACGCGACCAGCCCGCCGGCGACCAGGACGAGGACCAGACCGGTGGCGACGAAGAACTTGGCGAGGTTGATCTTCACCCCGCCGCGATAGATGCCGTATCCGATGACGACCGCGACGGCGATGCCGATCAGTGCGCCGGAGATGGACGCGGAGCGGTTCGACGAGGCCTGGAACGCAGCGAGCAGGAAGACCGCCGTCTCGAACCCTTCGCGCAACACGGCGAGGAAGGCCATCGCCACGAGCGCCGACGCCGAGCCGGACGCCACCGCCAGGTCGGCCCGCGCCTCCAGTTCGCCACGCAGCCCGCGGGCGTTCCTGGCCATCCACATGATCATCCACGTGACCATGCCCACGGCGATGACCGCGATGACGGTCTCGAGACCCTCCTGCTGGCGCTGCGGCAGGTGGCTGTCGATGACCTGCAGGGCGACGGCGACCCCGGTGCACAACACCACGGCGGCGATGACCCCGACCCACACCCACCGCAACGCCCGCGTCTCGCCGCGCTGGCGCAGGAATGCGGCGACGATCCCCACGATCAACGACGCCTCCACGCCCTCGCGGAGACCGATCACCAGTGTCGGCAGCATTGTCCCGGGTCCTTTCAACGACTCCGGCGTGAATGTTAGGAGGGCCTAATGCACTTTGGCAAGTCAGGCGATTCCGGGTCGACGTCCCCGGCCGCGCCTGGCGGACGCCCGAACCGCAACGGTGCGAGCGGGCGCGCTAGTCCTCGAGCAGGCTGCGCAGCATCCACGCCGACATCTCGTGGACGGCGAGGCGCTGGGTCAGCAGATCTGCCGTCGGCTCGTCTCCCGCAGCCTCGGCCAGGGGGAACACGCTGCGCGCCGTGCGGGCCACGGCCTCGTGACCGTCGACCAGGATGCGGACCATGTCGAGCGCCTTGGGCGGCGTCGTTGGGGCATCGGGGATCGAGCTCAGCGCGCCGAACTGGTCGTAGGACCCGGGTGCCGGGTGGCCGAGCGAACGGATCCGCTCGGCGATCGGATCGACCGCGTTCCACAGCTCGGTGTACTGCTGCATGAACATCGCGTGCAGCGTGTTGAACATCGGTCCGGTGACGT
>CAZMHG010000283.1:0-4614 GCA_964565975.1 uncultured Ilumatobacteraceae bacterium
GCATCGTGGTCATCGACTTCATCGACATGGAGATCAAGGACAACCGCAAGAAGGTCGTCGAGGCGTTCCGCGCCGCGTTGGCGCGGGACAAGACCCGCACGCAGGTCTTCGACATCTCCGAGCTCGGCCTGGTGGAGATGACCCGTAAGCGCATCGGTGAGGGGCTGCTGGTCAACTTCGCCGACCAGTGCCCGATGTGCCAGGGCCGCGGGGTCGTCGTCGACCACGCCCTGCTGGAGTAGCAACCCGCCGGCCGCGACCAACCGGTTGACAAAGCGATCGAAACACAGTTAACGTATCGCTGTTACGCTAACTGTGTTAGGAGAGACGCGATGTTCGCCCGCCTTGCCCGATTGGTCACCACACACCGTCGCACCGTCCTGATCCTGGCGTTCCTCGCCTTCGTCGTGTCGGGTGCCCTCGGCGGCGGGGTGGCCTCGAAGCTCTCGTCCGGCGGGTTCGAGACGAGCGACTCCGAAGTCGCCAGGGCCAACCGTCTGCTGGCCACCGAGTTCGACACCGGCACTCCGAACGTCGTCCTGGTCGTCACGGCGCGCAGCGGCACGGTCGACTCGGCCGACGTGGCCGCGGCCGGCAAGGCGCTGGCGACGAAGCTGCGCGCCGAGACCTACGACGGTGTGGGCATCGTCGAGGCGTTGTCCTACTGGGACCTGCCGAGCGGCAACCCGCTCGGGTCGACCAACCACCAGCACGCGCTGATCGTCGCCCGCTTCGCCGACGACGACACCAAGCTGGTCGAGTTCTCCAAGACGCTGCCGGCGAAGTACGTCACGCAGGACGGGCCGGTCCAGGTGCGCCTCGCCGGATCCGGTCCGCTGTTCGCCAGCGTCAACACGACGGTCGAGGACGACTTGCTGCGCGCCGAGATGATCGCCGTGCCGATCACGCTGATCCTGCTGCTGTTCATCTTCCGCGGCGTCGTCGCCGCCTTGCTGCCGCTCGTCGTCGGCGGCCTCTCGGTCGTCGGCACGTTCCTGGTGCTGCTGATCGTCAACTCGTTCACGCCGGTGTCGGTGTTCGCCCTCAACCTGACGACGGCGATGGGCCTCGGCCTGGCGATCGACTACGCCCTGTTCATCGTCAGCCGATACCGCGAGGAACTGGTCGACCACGAACCGCTCGTCGCTGTGCGCCGCACGGTGGCCACGGCCGGGCGGACCGTGCTGTTCAGCGCGATGACCGTCGCCGCCTCGTTGCTCGCCCTGCTCGTGTTCGACATCCCGTTCCTGCGCAGCTTCGCCTACGCCGGCGTCGCCGTGTCGTTGCTCGCCGGGTTGTACGCAACGGTGGTCCTGCCGGCCCTGCTCGCGGTGCTCGGCCGGCGCGTCGACGCGCTGCGCGTCGGTCGCCGGCTGCGGCACCGCTCGGCGGACGAGGGCTACTGGCACCGGATGGCCACGCTGGCGATGCGCCGCCCCGTCCCGATTGTCGCTGGCATCCTGGTCGTCCTGCTCGTGCTCGGGGCGCCGACGCGCGGCCTGCGTCTGGGTCTGCCCGACGACCGGGTGATGCCGCCCGGCTCGACGACCCGCCAGGCGAGCGACCTGATCCGCACCCAGTTCAGCTCCGAGGAGACGAGCGCGGCGAGTGTCGTGCTCGCGGGTGTCGGCAGCAAGGCCGACCGTGCCGCCACGGTGGACGCGCTGGCCAAGAAGTTCGCCGCGCTCCCGGACGTCGCCCGCGTCGATGCCGAGACGGGGCTCTACTGCGGCTCGCTCGGCGAGGTCTCCGGGATCCCGTGCAATCCCGGCACGCTGGCGGTGCCGGCCGCGCTCGCCGCGCAGCTCACCGCCCGGTTCAGCGCCGAGGACTCCACGTATCTGTCGGTGGTGCCGAGCGTCGAACCGGTGTCGGCGGCCGGCGAGCAGTTCGTCAAGCGGGTGCGTGCCGTCGACCCGGGCCTGAACGGGGGAGCGATGCTGGTCGGCGGCCCCTCGGCATCGCTGGTCGACGCCAAGGCGTCGCTGTTCGCCGACATGCCACTGGCGCTGGGCATCATCGCGGCGATCACCTTCGTGCTGCTGTTCTTGATGTTCGGCAGCGTGCTGGTGCCGATCAAGGCGCTGGTGCTGAACATCCTCAGCCTCTCGGCGACGTTCGGCGCGATGGTCTGGATCTTCCAGGAGGGTCACGGTGCGAAGCTGCTCGACTTCACCGCGACCGGATCGCTGTCGGCGGTCATCCCGGTGCTGATGTTCTGCGTCGCCTTCGGACTGTCGATGGACTACGAGGTCTTCTTGCTGTCGCGCATCAAGGAGGAACACGACCACGGTGCCGACAACATCACCAGCGTCGCTCGCGGCCTGGAGCGCACGGGCCGGATCGTCACCGCCGCAGCGCTGCTGATGTCCGTCGTGTTCCTCGCCTTCGCCACGTCCGCGGTCAGCTTCCTCAAGCTGTTCGGGCTCGGCCTGACGGTCGCCGTGCTGCTCGACGCGTTCGTCATCCGCGGCACGCTTGTCCCCGCGTTCATGCGGCTTGCCGGCAACGCCAACTGGTGGGCGCCGGCACCGTTGCGCCGGATCTACGAGCGCTTCGGCATCCACGAGCACGTCGAGCTGGTCGACGAACCCGCCGCGTCCGACACGCCGGCCCCCGAGCGTGCCAAAGTGGCCACGTGAGCCTGTCCGACGTCCGCGCCGCCCCGCCGCCCAGCCGTGCCCGGCGGGGCGAGGGCGACAAGACCCGCCAGGCGATCCTCGAGGCGGCCGACGCGCTGCTGACCGAGAGCGGTTCGCAGGATGCGGTGAACATCCGCGGGGTCGCCGAGCGCGTCGGGCTGACCCCGCCGACGATCTACCGCTACTTCACCGACAAGGACCATCTGCTGTTCGAGACCTGCGGGATGCACTTCGACGAGCTCGAGGACAAGGTCATCACGCCGGCTCTGGCCGGTACGGACGATGTGGTCGAAGCGTTGCGCCGGATCGCCTCCAGCTACGTCCGCTTCGGGATCGACAACCCCGAGCACTACCGGATCATGTTCATGGGGCACCACGACCACACGCCCGAGCAGTACGCCGACGACCGGGTGATCGACCGTGGGGCGTTCGCCTCGATCATCTCGCTCGTCGAGCGTGGCGTGGACACCGGCGTGCTGCGCGCCGACATGGACCCCGGTGTGCTCGCCTGGGCCCTCTGGTCGGGTGTCCACGGCTTGGTCGCCCTGCTCGTCGCCAAGCCGAACATGCCCGGCCCGCCCGTCGAGCAGCGGATCGACGCGCTCGTCGACGTCCTGCTGCGCGGCGCCCTGGCGCACTGAACTGTGCCCGACGGTGGGGCGGGGAAGGATCCGCCCGCTAGGCTGGTGAACCGCTATGTACGCATTCATCTCCACCGGTGGCAAGCAGGCCCGGGTCGCCGAGGGCGACCAGGTCCATGTCGAGCTGCTCGGGGCCGAGCAGGGCGCCGAGGTGGCGCTCCGTCCGGTGCTGCTGGTCGACGGCGACGCCGTCCTGGCCACCCCCGACCAGCTGAAGAACGCCCAGGTCACAGGCAAGGTCGTCGGCTCGGCGAAGGGCCCCAAGATCGACGGCTTCACCTACAAGCGGCGCACCAACCAGCGCCGCCGCTACGGACACCGCCAGCACTATCAGGTGCTGGAAATCACCAAGATCTCGAAGGGCTGATCCACGATGTCGAAAACCAAGGGTGGCGGTTCAACTCGCAACGGTCGTGACTCCAACGCCCAGCGCCTTGGCGTGAAGGTGTTCGGTGGCAGCGCGGTGAACGCCGGCACGATCATCGTCCGCCAGCGTGGCACGAAGTTCCACCCGGGCCGCAACGTCGGCATCGGCGGCGACGACACGCTGTTCTCGCTGGTCAACGGCACGGTCGCGTTCGGCGAACGCAAGGGCCGCCGGGTCGTCGACGTCGTTCCTGCCGAGGCCTGACGCCGCCTCGGCCACTACGATCCGCTTCCAACGGCGCCGGCTTGGTCCGGCGCCGCTTGGCGTTTTCGGGCCGCTACAGGCCGATCCCGCGCGGCAGGCGGGTCTCGTCCCAGCCGAGGCGGGCCACGGCCAGCCGGCACGCGTACCGGTCGGTCATCCCGCCGACGTAGCCGACCGCGGCGCGGTGGGCGGCGGGCGAACCGGCGGCGAGATCGATCGCATCGGGCAGCTGCCCCGGGTGGGCGATGTAGTGCTCGACCAGGGCCTGGAGCACGGCGATCACCGCGTCTGCCTGGTCGCGTGACTCGGGCCGCAGGTAGATCTGCTCGTAGTTGAACCGGCGGAAGGCGCCGAGCGCCTCGGCCGGCGCGTCGAGCATCCCGATCCGGCCGGTCTGCGCGCTGGCGTCGATCATCCCGTAGACGAACGCGGCGAGTTGCTCACGTCTGGCCCGCCCGCAGCGCGCGGCCACCTCGCCGGGCAGGTCGTCGGCCGACACGACACCCGAGGCGACGGCGTCCTCGAAGTCGTGGCACACGTAGGCGATCCGGTCGGCCCAGCTGACCACTTCGCCTTCGGGCGTCGCCGGCGCCGGCCGGCTCCACGATGGGTTGCGGATCCCGTCGAGCGTCGCGACGCACAGATTGAGCGACGTCAGGGCGACGTCGGCACCCCACACCGCATGGTCGTACCCGCCGTC
>CAZMHG010000284.1:0-2997 GCA_964565975.1 uncultured Ilumatobacteraceae bacterium
CCACCGAGCTGGCCCAGGCGTGCGATCTGGTCTACGTCGCCACCGACGCGCGGATCAGCTATCCGGTCGTGCGCGTCGCCAGCCCACCGGATTTTCCGTACCACCCGGCGCTGTTGGGGATGCGCCGAGCAATGGAGCTGATGCTCACCGGCGACGAGATGACCGGCGCCGAGGCCGTCGCCATCGGGTGGGCGAATCGCCACGTCGCCGTCGACCAGTTGGACGCCGCGGTGCTGGCCATCGCCGAGCGGATCGCCGCCGTCGCGCCCGAGCTGACGCAGATCAACAAGCGCGGCGTCCACCGCCAGATGGACGTGCTCGGTGTGCGCGCCGCGATCCGATCCGGTTCCGAGTTGCAGGCGCTCGCCGCACATCAGGCGTCGGCCGCCGCGTTTCGCGCCGATCCCCTCGGCGCGATGAAGCGGGCCAACCGACCGACCGGCGTACCGGCGGACGGTTGACCCGCAACACCCCAGACGGTGTCAGCTGCCTGCTGCGAGGTAGGAGTAGGTGATCGGGCCGACGATGCCGTCCACCGTGAGGCCGCGGGACCGCTGGTACTCACGCACGGCGCGGTCGGTCAGCGGGCCGAAGTGCCCACCCACGTTGATCGGCGGCAGCGTCGTGACTAGCGCGTTGAGCCGGATCTGGACCCACGCCACGAGCAGACTCTGGTCGCACTTGCGGACCGACAGGGTGTCCTTCTGCCGGAACGACGCGCACAACGCCGAGGCGCCGTTCAGCGCCTTCCACGTGGCCGACGACACGACGGCGTTCGGCGTCAGGCCGTACCGACGCTGGAACTCGTACACCGCCAGTTGCGTGTAGAAGCCGAACCGACCGTCGACCGTGAGCTTGCCCCAACCGACCCCGTAGTGCTGGCCGAGCGTGTTGACCGGGAGCGCCAGGTTCAACAGGCGCTGGACCTCTTTGACCCGGGCGCCGGTTGCACACGGGCGCAGCGGCAACTGTTCCTGGGCGGTGTAGCCGGCGCAGCTGACGATGATCTTGGGAACGCTGACCGAGGCAAGCGGCGTCGCCGCGCTGGAGGTTGCCGCGGTGGCCATGCCGGCTGCGGCGACGGTGGCGACGCCTGCCAGGCCGAGCGCGACGCGCCGGCGGAGGGGACGACGGTGGGTGGTGTGCATGCTGGGCTCCTGTCGAGGGATTGGACCGATGCCATACACACGCTCGACGGGGCGCACCAGTTCCTGGATGCGCGTTGCAGTCAGATGACGGCTGCGAGCAACGCCTCGCGCCACGCAGCGGTCTCCTTGACCGCGTTGAACGTGAACGAGTGGATGCCCGTGATGCCCAACTCCTCGGCGTGGGGTGCCATCGCGCGGACCAGGCTGCTCGGGTCGTACCCGCCGGGCATCAGCATCCGCGTCACGGTCGCCCGGTTCTTCGACAGGTAGCGCATCGACTGGCCGACGCCGAGGCGGGCTCCGAGCGTCATCAGCTTGGCGCGGTCCACCACGCCGGGCATGCCGAGGTGGACCGGCAACGTGAGCCCGCGTGCGCGCTCGTCACGCAGCCAGGCGATGATGCGCTGGTGGTCGAAGCACATCTGCGTCGACGCCCACCCGTCGACCCCGGCGTCGGCGAGCAGCTGCTGCTTGGCGTGCAGCGCGTGGTGCAGGACCTCGTTGCCGATCAGGGTGTGACCGTCGGGATACGCGGTCACGCCGAGGGCGCGCAGGCCGGGGTCGGCAGCGAGGAAGTCGGCGATGAAGGACACGGCGTCGGCGTAGTGCGCCGGCTCGGCCGCGTCACCACCGACGACGAGCACCTCGCCGACGCCCGCCTGGCGGCACCACGCAGCGAGCTGCCGGGCGTGCTCGGGGCCGCGCACCATGCGCGCTGCGAGGTGCGGGACGGGGATGTGGCCGGCGGCGATCAGCTGCTCGGTCAGCGCCTGGGTGACCGCGATGCCCTTGACCGGCGAGCAGGTGACCGAGACGTGGCTGGCGGCAGGGAGCGCGGCGATCGCGCCGTCGAGTGACTTCAGCGGGACCAGCTCGAGCGCGACGTGCCGGAGCAACAGCACTGCGCCGTCGTGCATCGCGTGCGAACGCCGACGGAAGGGCAACTGGATCACGGTGATCTCCTAGGTACGAATCCGGCGGCGCCGCCGTTGGTCGGGTGATGTCCCCTCGCGCCGCGCCGGAAGGGCGACGACGCGTTCGAGCCACGGGCTCGGGGCCGTGGCGTGGGGCATCGCCATGGCGTCGACGAACAGCCGCTGGAACGCAGGCTCGGTCGCCGTCTCGATCTTGACGACCTGCCGTGTCGCCTGCTCCATCTCGCGGCGGGCCGAGCGCGACAGCAGCGCCAGCGCGGCGCCGGCACCCGCGGCGTTGCCGACCGAGCGGACGCCGTCGGGCGGGCAGTCCGGCACCAGTCCGAGCACCATCGCCCTGACCGGGTCGATGTGCGCTCCGAACGCGCCGGCGAGCCGGATGTCGGTCACCTCCGGCGCGCCCGCATGCTGCACCAGCAGGTCGATCCCGGCGCGCAGGGCGGCCTTGGCCAGCTGGATCGCGCGCACGTCGTTCTGGGTGATCGTGATGTCGCCGCCGGGCCGGCGGTGGATCACGTAGCTGAACGTGCGCCCGTCGGGGATGATCCGGTCCGAGCGCTCGGCGAGGGAACCCTGGACGACGCCGTCCTGATCGATCACACCGGCGAGGTACATCTCGGCGATCGCGTCGATGATCCCCGAGCCGCACAGTCCGGTGATCTCGGCGTCGAACTCGGGTGCGTCGGTCCACGCATCCGTGCCGATCACCTTGCAGCGCGCCTCGAGTGAGAGCGGGTCGATGCGCACCTTCTCGATCGCGCCTGCGGTCGCCCGCTGGCCGCAGCTGATCTGGGCTCCCTCGAACGCCGGGCCGGTGGGGCTGGACGCGGCGAACTGCCGCTCACGGTCACCGAGGACGATCTCGGCGTTCGTGCCGACGTCGACGAGCAGCTGCCAGGGCTCGCCGCGGTGCG
>CAZMHG010000284.1:3007-4598 GCA_964565975.1 uncultured Ilumatobacteraceae bacterium
GCGGCCCCTCGGCGAGGATCGCGCCTGCCGTGTCGGCACCGACATGGCCGGCGATGCACGGACCCGCATAGACCTCCGCGTGCGGGAGGTCGAGGCCGAGCGTGGCAGCCGGGACGCGCACCGGCTGGTCGGTTGCCAGGACGAACGGCGCGGTGCCGAGTGGTGTCGGGTCGATGCCGAGGACGATGTGATGCATGATCGGGTTGCCGACGAACACGACGTCGAGGACCGACCTTCGGTCGACCTGCGCGGCCGACATCAGGTCGTCGATCAGTTCGCCGAGCGCGCCGCGGATCGCTTCGGTGAGCTGGCGTTCGCCGCCCGGGTTCATCATCACGTAGCTGACCCGGCTCATCAGGTCTTCGCCGAAGCGGATCTGCGGGTTCATCCGCCCCGCGCTGGCCACCACCTCACCGCTGAACAGGTCGAGCAGATGGCCGGCAACGGTGGTGCTGCCGACGTCGATCGCCACGCCGTACGCGGTGTCCACGTAGCCGGGCCAGACAGCCACCAGGTCGACCGGGCCGCCGTCGACGTCGGCCAGGCGAACGGCGAGCGTCGCGTTGCCGTCGCCGGTCGTCAGGCATCGGTGGGCCTCGACGATCACGGCATGGGCGACACCTCCGACCGTGTGCCCGTGCTGGGCGCCAAGTGCGTCGACCAGCGACCCGACTGCGGTGACCCCGTCGCCGAGCTGGCGCACGGGGACCTCCACGTAGCACAGAGCGAACGCCGGATCGAGGACCAGATCGCCGAGCGCGAGGTCCTTGCGGACCACCTGGCGGTGCACCTGGCTGGCCGCGGGGACGTCGACGACCAGGTCGCCGGTGATCTGCGCCGCGCAGCCCAGCCGGTTGCCGGCGGCCAACGGCCGCGCCCCGTGGTACTGGCGCTCCATCGCGCCCGGTGCTTGGAGCGAGGCCGGCGCCGACTCGATCGCCCACTTGGCGAACTCGCCGAACGTCGGCGTGATCTGGCACCGGCCGCAGATGCCCCGGCCACCGCAGACCGAGTCGAGGTCTGCGCCGACCTGGCGCGCCGCGTCCAGCACCGTGGTGCCGTGCGGCACTTCGCCCGTCAACCCCGACGGCGCGAAGACCACTCGGTGCGGCACGTCAGCCCTGGGAACGGCGCGTGCGGCGACGCTCGCGCTCGCCTGCGGCAGGTGTCGCGTTGGGGTCGCGATTGGCCCGGATCCACGCCATGCAGTTCTCGTCCTGCCCGGCGAGCACGTCGGCAGCGAGGACCGCGTTGCGCACCTCGTCGTGCAGCGGGCTCATGATCGCCGAGGTCATCCCCGCGCCGATCGCCATCGCCAGGAACGTGCCGGTGACGACCTGACGGTTGGGGAGTCCGAAGCTGATGTTCGACGCGCCGCACGTGGTGTTGACGCCGAGCTCGTCACGCAGCCGGCGAATCAGGGCGAAGGCGTGCTGGCCGGCCTGGCCGAGCGCGCCGATGGGCATCACCAGCGGGTCGACCACCACGTCGGCGGCGGGGATGCCGTAGTCGCTGGCGCGCTCGACGATCCGCTTGGCGACGCCGAAGCGGACGTCGGGGTCCATCGAGATGCCGGTCTCGTCGTTGGAGA
>CAZMHG010000285.1:0-4595 GCA_964565975.1 uncultured Ilumatobacteraceae bacterium
AGAATGCCGTCGCCGCACTCGCCGCCGTCGGGTGGCATCGACCGCCCGGCACGCCGGCCGTCGAGCTCGCCGCCGAGGCGAGCGGTACACCCGCCCGCCAGGAACAGATCGCCGAACTCGCCTCGCTGGTCACCGACGCGATGTACGGCGACCGCAACACCGCCGAAGCAGCCCGCCGCGCGGCCCTGCTGAGCACGTCGATCTCCGGCGCCTGCCACCGCTCGCGCACGTGGCGTCAACGCCTCGTCGCCCGCCTCGACCCCCGCCGGGTGATCTAGCGACGCTCGTCGAGACGCCGCTCGGCGCGTGGCTCAGCGGTCGCGGCGAGTGCGCAGGGCGTCGGCCAGGTCCTGCAGCTGCTGGTCGCCCGCGTCTCGGAGGTGCGACTCGACGACCAACCCGGTGGAGACCGCGGCGACGAACGAGACGAATCCGAGCAGCGGGTGGACCGTCATGCCGAACACCGCACCGGCGACGAGCAGCACGGTGGCCGCGGCCCAGCCGAGGAATCCGTGGCGCAACGTGGGCGGATGCGGTCGCAGGTCGCGCGCAAAGGAGTGATCCCGCTGCAGGTGCTCTTCGATCTCCCGAAGGATGCGCTGTTCCTGCTCGTTGAGCGGCATCGTCCTCTCCTGGCGCCCGGACCCGCCACGGGCCCCGGCACGGGTCATCTTGTCACGCGTCGGGGGGCGCGGACAACGCGCCCGGACCGTCGCCGGCGGCGTCCGGACCCCACTGTTGGGCACCCCGGCGGACCACGTCCAACCGTCGGCCGCGCACCGCGCTGGTGGCGCCGATCGCCGCGGCGCCGTACCGCCGGCGGATCTGGTCTACCGTCGCCTCGGCGATCTCCCAGCCGTGGTCCGCGGCGGGACCGCCGACGCCGTCGAGGCTCAACTGCTCGGCCCCCTCACCGAGGTTGGACGCGCTGACACCGAGCAGCCGAACGCCTGGCGAGGGGTCGATCGCGGCGAGGAGCGGCTCGACCGCAGCGACGATCGCCCGGGCGGTGGCCACCGGCCGCCCGACGGTGCACGACCTGGTCACGGTGTGGAACCCGGAGAAGCGCACCTTCAGCGTCAGCGTCCGCCCGGCGGTCCCCATCGCGCGCAGCCGGCCGGCCACGCCATCGGCGAGTCGGACCAGCTCGACGTGCAACTCGTCGTAGGTGAACCGATCCGTGGCGAACGTCTCTTCGTGCCCGACGGACTTCGCCGCCCGCTCGGGCTCCACCGGCCGGTCGTCGTCGGCCATCGACAGCCGGTGGAGGTGCTCGCCGACGGCCGTCCCGAGCGCCGCGCACACCGTTCGACGTTCGAGCGCGGCGAGGTCGCCGACGGTCCGCACACCCAGGCGGTCCAACTTGTCCAGCGTCGCCGGACCGACGCCCCACAGGCGGCGTACCGGCAACGGGTGCAGGAAGGCCAGCTCCTCGCCCTCGCGAACTTCGACAACGCCACGCCCGCCCGCCACGGCGCCACGGTCGACGGTCGGCTTGGCGGCGACGGACGCGAGCTTGGCCAGGAACTTGTTCGGGGCGACGCCGACGGAGCAGGGCAGCTCCAGCTCCTCGGCGATCCGCCGGCGGAGATGTCTGGCGATCGACGGGCCGTCACCAAACAACCGGGCGGCGCCGGACACGTCGAGGAACGCCTCGTCCAACGACAGCGGTTCGACCAGCGGCGTGACCGAGTGCAAGATCGCGTGCACGGAACGGCTGACCTCCTCGTACAGCGCGTGGTCGCCCGGCAGCAGCACCAGCGCCGGGCAGGCCCGTTGCGCGGTGACGGTCGGCATCGCCGAACGGACCCCGAATCGCCGGGCCTCGTACGACGCGGCGGCGATCACACCACGACGGCCGGTTCCGCCGACGGCCACTGGCAGACCGCGCAGCTCGGGCCGGCGGCGAAGCTCGACGCTGGCGTAGAACGCGTCCATGTCGACGTGCAGGATCACCCGCGTCACGCCGCGACCAACCTGTCAGCGGCCGGAGCGGCGCCGCTCGCGGCGTTGGCGGAAGTCGCTGGCCCGCAGGCGCAGGACCATGCCCAACGCCTCGCGGATGATGCCGCCGGACATCTTCGACTGGCCGGCGGCGCGGTCCGGGAAGACCACGGGGAACTCGACGATCTTGCCGCGCTCGCACACCAGGCGGTACGTCATCTCCACCTGGAACCCGTAGCCGTTGGCGCGCACCTGGTCGAAGCGGATCCGCTCCAACGCGTCGGCCGAGTACGCGCGGTAGCCGGCCGTGGCGTCGTTGATCGCCAAGCCGAGCACCGCCGAGGCGTACCGATTGGCCCAGCGGGACAGCATGCGCCGTTGCCACGGCCAGTTGACGGTCTGCCCGCCTGGCACGTACCGGCTGCCGATGGCCAGGTCGGCACCGTGCTCGACGATCGCCAGCAGGGCCGGCAGGACGGCCGGATCGTGGGACAGATCGGCATCCATCTGGACGCAGATCTGTGCCCCGTCGTCGATCGCCCGGCGCAGCCCGGCGCGGTACGCCGACCCGAGCCCGTCCTTGCCCGGACGGCGGATCAGGTCGATGCCGCCGAGCTGGCGGTCGAGCTGTTCCACAACCCGTGCGGTGCCGTCCGGGCTGTTGTCGTCGACCACCAGGATGCGCGCCGACGGGACGTGCCGGCGCACCCCACGCACCAACGTGTCGATGTTCTCGGCCTCGTCGTACGTCGGCACGACCACGGTGGTCCGCATCGGGTCGATGCTACGCACCGATCCCCGCCGCGCCCCTCCGCGCCGTGCCGGCGCCGTGCCCTCTGCGCCGTGCCGTCCGCGCCGTGCCGGCCGGGGGTGGCGTGCGCGGTATGGCCACCTACGCTCGACGTGTGCCTGCCGCCCCCACGAAGGATCGTCCGCTGTCCGCGCTCCCCGCGCCCGTCGCCCGGGCCATCGCCATGGCGGCGATCATGTTCGGCGGCCTGGCCGGCGGGTTGATCGGTTACACCCTGGTCCGCTTGCAGTGCCACGGTGGCTGCACCGTGCAGCGTGGCATCGGCTTGTTGGTCGGGGCGATCGCCGCCGCCGCGGGGATGAGCATCGTCGCCGTCCTCGTGCTGCGTGCCGTCGGCGAATGGCGCGAGCTGGAACGGCGGGACACGGCGCGATGACCGACCCCGAACCGGCAGCACCAGCCGGACCGGGCGAACGAGGGCTCGGCGCCGAACTGGTCGGCATCGCCGCGCGCCTCGCCGTACGCGCCGGCGAGATGGTGCGCGAGGGCCGCCGCGCCGGTGTCAACGAGGCAGCGACCAAGTCGTCGGCCACCGACGTCGTCACCGAGTGGGACCGGGCCAGCGAACGGCTGATCACCGGCGCGCTCGCAACGGACCGCCCCGACGAC
The DNA here is from genome assembly GCA_964565975.1 of uncultured Ilumatobacteraceae bacterium. GTDB lineage: Bacteria > Actinomycetota > Acidimicrobiia > Acidimicrobiales > Ilumatobacteraceae > JAKOUY01. Next base: position 3,365 of record CAZMHG010000285.1, read on the forward strand.
GCGATCCTCGGCGAAGAGGGAACCTCGTCCGCCGGGGCGACCGGGATCACCTGGATGATCGACCCGATCGACGGCACGACGAACTTCCTGTACGGGTTGCCCGGGTACGCGGTCAGCATCGCCGCGTGCGACGACCGCGGTCCGCTGGCCGGCGCGGTGTACCTGCCGGTGCTCGACGAGCTGTTCACCGCAGTCCGTGGCGACGGGGCGCGCCGCAACGGGCAGCCGATCGCACCGTCCGGCGAGCGACGGCTCGACCAGGCGCTGATCGGCACCGGCTTCAACTACTCGCCGGAGAAGCGCCAGTTCCAGGCCAGGCGGGTGGCGGCGATGATCGGCCAGGTCCGCGACATCCGCCGTCTCGGCGCGGCGAGCGCCGACTGCTGCTACGCCGCGTGCGGGTTGCTCGACGCCTTCTTCGAGGAGTGGCTCGGGCCGTGGGACGTGGCTGCCGGGCAGCTGATCGCCACCGAAGCCGGGTGCCTCGTCGGCGCGATCGACGGTGGCCCGTTGCGCCCGGACAGCGTCCTCGTCAGCACGCCGGCGCTGTTCGAGCCGCTGCGCAGCCTCGTGGTCGGCAGCGCACCGCACGATCCGCCTGGCATCATGTAGCCGTGGGAACGCGCATCTTGTCCGTCGAGGACGACGAACGCATCCGCGCCGCCGTCAAACTGGCGCTCGAGGACGAGGGCTGGACCGTGGACGAGGCCGCCAGCGGCGAGGACGCGATCGACGTGTTCGCACGGGGTAACCCCGACGTGGTCCTGATCGACATCATGCTGCCGGGCATGGACGGATTCGAGCTGTGCCGCACGCTCCGCCGCCACTCGGCGGTGCCGATCGTGATGGTCACGGCGCGCAACGACACCCATGACATCGTCGCCGGGCTGGAAGCCGGCGCCGACGACTACCTGACCAAGCCGTTCGCCCCGAAGGAGCTCTCGGCGCGCATTCGGGCGCTGCTCCGCCGGGTCCGCCCGGCCGCCCCGTCGCACGCCAAGCTGGTCTTCGGCCCACTCGAGATCATGCCCGACGAGGGCAAGGTCACCCGCGACGGCGCCGAGTTGCACCTCACCAAGACCGAGTTCCGCCTGCTGTGCGAGCTCGGCCAGAACCCCGGCAGGGTGTTCAGCCGCGAAGCGCTGCTCGACAAGGTCTGGGGGTACGACTACTTCGGCGACGGTCGCCTGGTCGACGTCCACGTGCGCCGGCTGCGGACCAAGGTCGAGGC
>CAZMHG010000286.1:0-4559 GCA_964565975.1 uncultured Ilumatobacteraceae bacterium
GATGCTCTCAGCGTCGAACTTCAACGTGCCGACACGCGACACGTACACCTGATACCGGTCTGCCCGCTGCCCGACGCTCTCGAAGTGCAGCAAGCCGAGCGTCAGCGGGATCGTCACCAGTCCGGCGAGGATGCATCCCCAGAACACCAGCTGGTGCGCCAGCCAGCGTGCCCATGAGCGGCGCCTGATGAAGCCCTGCGCGAGCAGTTGCGTGGCGACCAGTGACGGCAACGCGGCTGCGTTGCGTGCCCTGTTCGACCGGAACGCGTCCCAGCCGCGGCGGTTGAGCATCGCCGTCGGCGGCCGACGCAACCAGATCGCATAGCGGTAGGCGATCCCGAACACCGCGAACACGACGCCGAACAGGTAGCCGACGAGCGCTGCGTCGAACCACACCAGCCGGTCGCTGCCGATGAGCGTCAACGCCAGCACGAGCGCGACCCCGACCAGGCCCCATGTGAGAGCACGGCGATCCACCCGATTGATCGAGCTCACGATCGGACACTAGATCCACCTCGCCCGTCCGCGTGAGACGGATCACCGGTGGCTCGTCCGCCAACCGCGGTGACCGCTGCGGCACTGCCCGGCTGGCCGCCGCCGTTCGAGCCGGCCGCGATCAGCCGACGTCGCGCCGTGCCGTTCGCACCGCGCCCGCGGCGAGCGGGACGGCCACCCAGAACAGCACCGAGACCGTGATCTGTGGCACGTGTCCACCCCAGTCGTTCTGCAGCACCCAGTTCCACGGCGTGGACATGTCGATCCACTCCGACACGAACGTCGACGCGGTACCGAGCAGGGCGAACGCTGCGGGGAGCGCGAAGCACGCGGCGACGGCCGCCGCGGAGTTCTGCAGCAGCGCCCCGAGCGCGACCGCGGCCAGGACGTTGAGCAGCACGTACAGCACATACGAGGCGATCGCGCCGACGCTGAGGGTGGCCCCGAGCGTGCGCCCCGAACCGGCGGCCAGCCCGAGAGCCGCCGCAGTGACCACGCCACCGAAGGCCGCGCCGGCACCACCCAGCAGCAGCGACACGGCCAGCTTGGCGCGCAGGACCCGGCCCCGTCGCGGTTCCTGCGTGAACGTGGTCATCACGCTGCGCTGGCTCCATTCGCCGGTGAACAGCAGGATCGCCACCACGGGCAGCAGGATCGACAACCCGAGCGCGGCGTTGCGCAGGTAGCCGGCGTGCGTCTGGTCGAAGCGGTCCGGGACGAGGACGGGTACCAGCACGATCCCGGCGGTGGACAGGGCGACGAGCGCGAGGAGCCAGCGGGCGGCGCGGGTGTCGGTGGCCTTGGTCCACTCGACCCGGACGAGGCGCGAGAACGGGATCGGCTCCTGGGCCGACACGGGGGCGCCAAGGGCGCACGGAGCGAGTGAGGTGGTCATGCCGCGGCCTCCTGGGCCGGGATCGCCGGGTCGGCGGTGAGCGAGAAGAACAACCGCTCCAGCCCGTCCGCCTCGGACGGACGCAACTCGGTGAGCAGCACGTGGTGGTCGCGGGCGACGCGCGCCACGACCTCGGTCGTGACCCGGCCTCCGGCGGCGGCCACGGTGAGCGTGCCGCCCGGCCCGTCGACGTAGTCGATCCCCGCCGTGCGGAGGGCCGCGGCAAGCCCTGCCGAGTCGGGGCTGCGCACGAGCAGCGTGGAGCTGGCCAGCAGGTCGTCCATCCGCCCGGCGGCCACCACGGCGCCGCCGGCGATGACGACGAGGTGATCCGCAGTGGCCTGCACCTCGTGGAGCAGGTGGCTGGACAACAGCACGGTGCCGCCACGGTTGGCGAAGTCCTGGAGCAGGGCACGCATCCAGGCGATGCCCTCGGGGTCCAGTCCGTTCGCCGGTTCGTCGAGGATCAGCGCCTGCGGTTCGCCGACGAGTGCCTGGGCGATGCCGAGGCGTTGGCGCATGCCCAGCGAGTAGGTCCCGACTCGCTTGTCCGCGGCATCGCGCAACCCGACGAGGTCCAACAGATGCTCGACGCGTGCCGGAGAGACGTCTGCCATCCGCGCTGCACTCGTGAGCGTCGAACGGCCGCTGCGCCCCGGGTGCATCGCCGAGGCGTCGAGCAGCATGCCGACCAGGCGCGTCGGGTTGGGCAGCTCGGCGAACGGCCGGCCGCCGATCGTCGCGGTCCCGCGATCGGGTCGCACCAGCCCGACGATCATCTTCAGCGTGGTGGACTTGCCGGCGCCGTTGGCCCCGAGGAACCCGGTGATGGTGCCTGGCTCGCAGTGCAGCGACACGTCGCGCACGACCGGTGTGTGTTGATAGCTCTTGGTCAGAGCCGTTGTCGTGATCATCGTCCAAGCGTGAACCGTGCGGGCCTGCCGAGGCATCGGGCGGGCGGCCACGATTCGGTACCCGAAGTGCGGCGGACCGGGTCGGACTGTTTCGACGTTCGTCGGTGGCGGTATCGACCTTGGTCGATCTTCGCCGGGAAGCGCGAGCCGTATCCTCCGACCATGGCCTGGCTCCGCACATGGTGGGCGCAGACCGCCCTCACCGCGATGCCGGCGACGGGCGGCCATGGTCGACCCGACGTGGTGGCGCGCAGGACCGCGCGTGACTGGTCGGTCGACGCCGCGGCGTTCGTCGTCGCCGTCGCGCTCGGCGCCGCGATCCTGGGCGTCACGTTGCAGGACACCAACATCCAGATGACCTCCGGACAGACCGCAACGGACATCGTGCTCGGGGCGATCTGCTGCGTCTCGCTGTGGTGGCGGCGGCGGTGGCCGTTGGCTGTCGCGCTGGCCTGCGCGCTGTTGGGTTCGTTCTCGACCTCCGGCACCGTGGCCGGCCTGCTCGCACTGTCCTCGCTGGCGGTCCACCGCGAGGCGCGGCCCACGCTGCTCGCCGCGGCGCTGTTCGTACCGTCCGCGGTGGTGTGCTCGATCTGGCTCGGACGAACCGACACCTGGTCGGTCCTGCTGCCGACCACGGCGCTTGCCGCCGCGGCGGTCGCGTGGGGCATGTTCGTCCGTGCTCGGCGCCAACTGCTGTCCACGCTGCGCGAGCGCGCCCAACGCGCCGAGGCCGAGCAGGCCGTGCGCGCCGAACGTGCGCGCCTTGCCGAGCGGACACGCATCGCACGGGAGATGCACGACGTGCTCGCCCACCGCATCTCCCGCGTGGCGCTCCACGCCGGGGCGCTGGAGGTCGCCCGCGACCTCTCCCCCGCCCAGGTGCGCGAGAGCGCGGCGCTGTTGCGGCTCACGGCTCACCAAGCGCTGGAGGAGCTCCGCGACGTGATCGGGGTGCTGCGCGAGGCACCGGGAGAGGAGCGACCCTCGACGTTGCCGCAACCGACCCTTGCCGACATCCCGCTCCTGGTCGACGAGGTTCGCCGCGCCGGCGCGAGGATCGACTTCGAGATGCGCGTCGACGCTGCGGCCGCCGCGCCGGGCCCGTTGGGCCGCGACGCGTACCGCATCGTCCAAGAAGCGCTGACCAACATCGCCAAGCACGCGCGTGGCACGCTCGCCCAGGTTCGCGTGACCGGGGCGCCGAGCCGCGGCCTGCACGTCATCGTCCGCAACCCGGCTGCCGTGGGTGCCGACGTCCGCCCGGCTCCCCCTGGCTCGGGTACCGGGCTGCTCGGCCTGCAGGAGCGGGTAACCCTGGCCAACGGCGTGCTGGTACATGGACGGGACGCCGTTGGGGACTTCGTCGTCGAGGCCGACTTGCCGTGGTGACGATCCGGGTCCTGCTGGTCGACGACGACGCGTTGGTGCGCGCCGGCCTGCGGATGATCCTGTCGTCGTCGGAGGAGTTGGAGGTCGTCGGCGAGGCCGCCGACGGCACCGAGGCGGCCGCCGCCGTGCAGGCATCGCGACCGGACGTCGTCCTGATGGACATCCGGATGCCGAGGATGGACGGCATCGCGGCCACGTCGGCCGTGCGCCGTCTGGTGAACCCGCCGCACGTGATCGTCCTGACCACGTTCCAGGCCGACGAGCACGTGATGAGCGCGATCCGTGCTGGCGCCGACGGCTTCTTGTTGAAGGACACCCCACCCACGGAGATCGTCAACGCCGTCCGCCTGGTGGCCGGGGGCGAGGCGATGCTCTCCCCCTCGGTCACCCGCACGCTCCTCGCCCATCTCGGCAACGACGACTCGGCAGATCGTCGCCGGATCGCCGCCCAGCGCCTGACGTCGCTCACCGACCGCGAGCGCGAGGTCGCCACGGCGGTGGCATCCGGTGCGTCGAACGCCGAGATCGCCGCAACCCTGTTCATGAGCGAAGCCACGGTCAAAGCTCACGTCTCGCGCCTGCTCACCAAGCTCGACGTCGCCAACCGGGTGCAGATCGCGATCCGGGTCCACGACGCGGGGCTGCTGTAGCGGCCGGCGGCGGCCGCCCGGCCGCAGTTGTTGACAACCTGCCAACAAGCGGGTGATGCTCTCCGCGTCGGTCGCGACGGAGGGACCACCCATGGCTGTCGACACCCCGGCGCCCGCGCGCCGCACCCCTGCCGCGCTCGGCGTCCGCTCGCCGTGGCGCGAGCAGGAGCACGAGGACCTCGCCGACCTCGCGCGGTCGTTCTTCACGAACGA
>CAZMHG010000287.1:0-4553 GCA_964565975.1 uncultured Ilumatobacteraceae bacterium
GCCGAGGTGCGGCTTGGCCGTGACGTAGTAGATGGGGGTCGTCACGTAGTAGTTCATCGGGCGTTCCTTTGGGGCAGATGAGGGCAGGGCGGGGTCAGCTGCCACTGCGCATTCGCCGAAGACGGGCCGTGAACGTCATGGCACAAGGCTAGCTGCGCGCCGCCATCGCCTGTCGGGGCGTTTCACGCGCCAGGATGGTGCGATGACTGCACCGCACGGCGCCACGATCGGTGACAGCCAGTTCGATCGCGCCACGGCGGTGGGCGCCGACGGCGCGGCCTCGATCCACGCCGGCTGGGACATCGCCGGGAACGCCAACGGCGGGTACCTGCTGGCGCTCGCCGGGCGAGGACTCGCGGCCGTCGCCGGCCGACCCGACCCGATCACGATCACCGGTCACTACCTTGCCCCTGGCACTGCCGGGCCGGTCACGGTGACGGGCTCGTTGGTCAAGGCGGGCAGGCGCTTCGCCACGGTCACCGGCACGTTGAGCCGCGACGGCCGGCCGATGCTCCAGGTCCTCGCCACGTTCGGCGACCTCGGCCGGCCAGACCCCGCCGTGCGCGATCCGGCCGGTCACGACCCAGCCGGTCGCGACGCGTTCGAGCACGTCGGCGCCGCACCGCCCGACCTGCCGCCGTTCGCCGAACTGGCCGACGTTCCTCGAAGCGGCGGTGGCTTCCGGCCGGCGCTCAACGACTGGCTGGTGATGCGGATGCGCCCGGGCGACGTCGGGTTCGCCATCGGGCAGCCGACCGGGGTCGCCGAGATGGCCGGCTACCTCGGCTTCGCCGACGGCCGGCCGGTCGACCCGCTGGCCCTGTTGCTGATGTGCGACGCGATGCCTCCGGCGCTGTTCAACCTCGGTGGACCCGTCGGATGGGCGCCGACGGTCGAGTACACGGTGCACGTGCGTGGCGTACCCGCCCCTGGCCCGTTGCGCTGCGTGTTCCGCACCCACTTCCTCACCGGCGGCTTCCTCGAAGAGGACGGGGAAGCGTGGGACAGCGACGGTCGGCTGGTCGCGCTCAGCCGCCAGTTGGGCCTGGTGCCGCGGAGCTGACGCCGCCGGCCGAGCCGGCGCCATCAGCCGCGCCGGCCGCCAACTGGGCACGCTTGCTGGCCCGGGTCCGGGTGATCTCACGGCTGGCCAGCGACACGGCGATGAGCAGCGACGCGCCCTGGAACAGCGTCTGGATCCAGTAGGTGCTCGGCCCCCACTTCAGCTGCAGGCCCTTCACCCCGAACGCCAGGGCGAAGTAGGCGACGAGTGTGCCCCACACGTTCGGGCGGCGGTTGAACTGCGAGGCACCGAAGAACACCGCGGCGAGCGCCGGGAACAGCATCCCTGGGCCGTTCGACGACGCGTAGGTGCCGACCTTGACGCTGAACACCACACCGGCCAGTCCCGCCAGCAGACCCGACGCGGCGAGCACGCCGTAGGTGATCTTCTTGACGTTCAGCCCGGCGAGGCGGGCCGCTTCGGGGTTGCCGCCCACGGCGAACAGCTTGCGGCCGATCGGGGTGTGCTCGAGCACGTACCACAGCAGCAGGGCGAGGACGAGGAGGTAGATGATCACGATCGGCACGCCGGCCACCTTGGCCAGGCCGAAGCGGCGCATCATCTTCGTGCCGAACGCGCCGGTCATCTGGCGGTTGTTGGAGATGCGCTGCTGGAAGGCGAGCAGGACCTGGCTCATGCCCAGCGTGGCGATCAGCGACATCACCCGGAACCGCACGACGAACAGCCCGCTGACCAGGCCGATCAGCCCGCACATCAGGATCGCCCCGATGGCCACGAGCCACAGCGGCACACCCGGGTGGTGACTGCCGAACCAGTTCATGATCACCAGCGACTGGCCGAGCATGGTCCCGACGGCGAGGTCGTACACGCCGGCCGCGAGCGGGATCAGGAACGCCAGGGCGAGCATCGCCGTGACCGCCCCTTCGCTGAAGGTCAGCTGCCAGGTGGTCGACGACCAGAACGTGCGTGGCGTCAGCAGACCGAACAGGATCACGAAGGCAGCCCACAGCAGCAAGGCGCTGTATCGGCCGAGCGTCACGCTGAGCGGTGCGCGCTGGTGTGCGGTCTGGGTGGTCGCGTTGCTCATGCTGCTCCGTCCTCCCCGGGGATGGTCGCCCCGGACACCTGGGCGTGGTCGATCGTTGCCGCGTCCAGGTCGACGCCGCGGCGGAGCTCGCACAGCACCGTGCCCCGGCTGAGGACGAGGACGCGATCACACAGCCGGGTCAGCTCGGCCGTGTCCGTGGAGATCAGGACGACGCCGATCCGCTCGCGGACGTATCGGTCGACGATCGCGTGGACCTGCTCGCGTGCGCCGACGTCGATGCCCGCGGTCGGGTCGTCCAGCACGAGGACGGTGGGATTGCGTCGCAACGCGCGGGCGACGAGGACCTTTTGCTGGTTGCCGCCGGACAGGCTGGTGATCGGTACGTCGGCGCCGCGGGTCACGACGCCGAGGTCCTCGATCCATTGGCGCACCTCGGCCCGCTCGGCGGCGTGGCTCAGCCGGCCATGGCGGACGTTCGGCTCGAAGGTGCCCATCGTCATGTTCGGTCGCACGTCGAGGTTGGCGAACACGCCCACACGGGCGCGCTCGCCGGTGACCCAGGCCATCCCGCTGCGCAGCGCGGCGGCCGGGTCGTCTCCCGGGATCAGGACGGCGCCGACGCGCACGGTACCGGTGCGCGGCAGCCGGCCGGTGAGCAGCGCGCCGAGGACCTCGCGGCCCGATCCGGCGAGCCCGGCGACGCCGAGCACCTCGCCCTCGCCGACGTCGAACGACACGTCGCGCACGGATCCCCCGCCGACATGGTCGACGATCAGGCCGCGGGGTGCGCTGGACGTCGTCGCGGCCGCGTCCCGGCTGCCGCCTCGGACGAGGTCGCGGCCGATGATCAGCCGCGTCAGCGAGGACTGGTCCTGCCCGCGAGCGGCGACCGCGGCGATCTGCTTGCCGTCGCGCAGCACCGTGATCGTGTCGGCGATGGCCAGGACCTCGTCGAGGTGGTGGGAGACGAGGACGACCGCGTTGCCGTGCTGGCGGAGCAGGCGGATGGTCTCGAACAGCTGCTCGACCTCGTGCGCCGGCAGGCTGGCGGTGGGTTCGTCGAGGACGATCACGGCACGGCGACCGTCGTCCTCGGGCAGGGCTCGGCCAATGGCCAGCCGGGTGCGGTCGGCGAGCGACAGCGCGCCGACCGGCGCGCGCAGGTCGACGTCGACGCCCAGGCCGACGCGGGCCATGGTCACGAACGCCTCGCGCCGCGTCTCGGCCCAGTCGATCCGCCCGGCACCACGGGTGGGGTATCGGCGGCCGAGCATCAGGTTGTCCAGCACGGACAGCCCGAGGACGAGCCCGAGGTCCTGGTGGACGAACCGCACGTTGGCCGCGAAGGCCGCGTCGGCCGAGCCGAGCTCGAGCGGTTCCCCGTAGACCTCGGCCGAGGCGCGCGTTTCCGGTAGGCGATTTTCCGCGCGAAGCTTCGCCTCCAAATCTCGAACGACGTCGGCCGGTAATTGTTCGTCGACCTTCGCCAGATCCAAATCGACTAACTGCCCGGCTAAATCAGGATGCTCGAGCAAGTACAGCCGCCAGATTCGCTCGCCGCGCACGACGAGGCTCGCATGGTCCCAGCCGAAATCGGTGAGACCAAATTCCGTACCCTTGGCCGACTCGCGCGGCTGCAAGGCGCCGCTGAGCAGAGCGTCGTAAACGACGCGACGCGCGACGCGCGGCGGCGTTTCCAACGTCGCCGCGATCTCGGCTTCCGTCAGCCACGCATCGTCCCCCTCGGGACCCTCGCAAGACGCATAGAGCGCGGCCAGCAGTTTTTGCCGAGCCAGCATCCTGCGGAACTCGCGCAACGCCGCGGCTCGGGCCAGCACGCCCCGTCGCGGGGCGAAGAGCATCGAGAGCAGAAAGATCAGCGTGCCGACGAGAATGATCACCGGCCCCGCCGGCAGCAGGCTGTACTTCGCGCTGGCCAGCGTCCCCGCACCGCCGATCGTCGCGCCGATCAACGCGGCCCCCAGCAAGAGCGTCCCGAGTCGATCGGTCCAAAAGCGCATCGTCACGCCCGGCAGAATGAGCATCGCCGCCACGAGCACGGCGCCGACGGCCGGCAACCCGACGACGGTCACCAGCGCCGCCAAAGCCATCTGCAGATTATCGAGCGCCAACGCCGGCCAACCTTGCACGCGGGCAAAGCCGGGGTCGAACGACGCGAGCTGCATTTCTTTGTAAAGCAGCACGATGCAGACGAGCGCCGCCAGCGCGACGCCGCCGATGAGTTGCACGTCGGCCGCGATCATGCCGGCGGTTTTGCCGAGAATGTACGAATCGAGCCCCGCCTTGCTCCCTTCGACGGAGCGATTCTGGATATAGCTGATGAGCACGACGCCGCCGCCGAAGAAGACGCTGCGGATGGTTCCCATCACGGCGTCGTCTTTGACGCGCGTCGCGCGACGCAAGAGCGTCAGCAGCAGCACGGCGATCAGCCCCGACGCCAGCGCTCCGGCGAGCATCGAC
>CAZMHG010000288.1:0-4520 GCA_964565975.1 uncultured Ilumatobacteraceae bacterium
GCACCTTCTGCGGTTGGGCGCTACCCCATCCGGTGATCACGGCGTTGCGGGCGGAAGCGGGGAAAGCAGGCATCAGTGTGACCTCAACCAGGCAATGGGCTGGCGCAGGGTCACACGCTCGCCGTCGACGGCGATGTAGCTCTGCACCTGCCCGGCGAACGGGGAGCGGACTTCGTTGTCGCCGACGTGCCCGAGCACGCAGCCGACGTCGATCAGGGAGCCGTTGGCGATGCCGCCGATCGGCCGGAACACGCCGGCGGCAGGGCTGACCACGAGGCGCTCGGAGGCGAAGAGGTGTTCGCCCTCCAGTTGGGCCGCGCCGCTGGGCGCGCCGGCGTTGACCCACTCGGCGAGCTTGTCGAGATCCTCGGGGGTCTGCACCGAGATGGTCCGGGCGCCGTCGATGGTGCGCTTGGCCATCCCGGTCAGGACGTTGCCGGGGCCGAGCTCGACGAAGCCGGTCACGCCCATGTCGGCCATCGTCACCAGCGACTGCTTCCAGCGCACCGGGCTGGACAGCTGTGCGGACAGCAGGCTCGGCCACTCGGCGGGGTGGGTGTGTCACTGCGCGCCCAGGTTGCCCACGTCGGGCCCCTGGGTGGCGCGGGGGGGGGCCGCGGCGATCGCCGCGCGCAGCCGGTCGCGCGCCGGGGTCATGAACGGCGTGTGGAACGCACCCGACACCTGCAACGGCATCGCCCGCTTGGCGCCCAGTTGCTTGGCGACGGCGATCGCCGCGGCCACGCCGTCGGGCGACCCGGCGATCACGACCTGGCCGAGCGCGTTGTAGTTGGCGACCCAGACGTCGCTGTCGGCACGGCGGCAGGCCACGTCGACCTGGTCGTCGTCGAGGCCGAGCACCGCAGCCATCGTGCCCGGGTTGGCCGATCCGGCGTCGTGCATCGCCGCGGCGCGTTCGGTGACCAGGCGGACGCTGTCCTCGAACCCCAGTGCACCGGTGGCGGTGAGTGCGGTGTACTCGCCCAGGCTGTGACCGGCGCAGATGCTCGGTTCGATGCCACGGCGTTCGGCCGCGTCGAGCACCAGCAGGCTGGACACGAACGTGGTCAGCTGGGCGTTACGGGTGTCCTTCAGCTCCTCTGCGTCGGCGTCCAGCAACAGCCGGGCGACGTCGCGGCCGGCTACCTCGGACGCTTCACCGACCAGCTCCCAGCACTCGTGGTCGACCCATGGGCGACCCATTCCGGGCCGCTGCGATCCCTGGCCGGGAAACGTGAACGCAAGCATGATCCCGTCGAGCGTAGACGGCGTTCGCCGAGGTCCTCGCTTACCCGGCGGTAAACACCAGTGGCGTCCCCCGGCCCCGCGGCATTGCCCGCGGCCGGGCGGTAACCTCGACCCGTCACTCGCCCGAGTGGCGGAATGGCAGACGCGACGGACTCAAAATCCGTTGTCCGAAAGGGCGTGTGGGTTCGAGTCCCACCTCGGGCACGTCGGTACGAACGGAGTGGTTCGAATGGGCGGCTGGTGGACCAAGCGGCAACTGCTCAAGGTCGGCGCGCAGATCCGTGCGGCGCGCGAAGCGCTGCGCATCGCCGACGAGCAGCTGCCGTATCTCGACGAGGAGGCAGCCGACCTGGCGATGCGTGCCGTGGTCTCGGACGATCCCGCCGCTCGCCCGGAGTCGATCGACGCCAGGGGCCACGCCGGTGCCCATCGCCGCCATCGGGATCATCTGGTGCGCCGGATCGCGGAGCTGGAGCGGCGCCAGGACGAGTTGCTCGACTCGCTCGGCACCCACGCCTGACGTCCGGTTACTCGTCGCCGGGGACGCCGTACGCGGGCGCGTCGCCCGGGTTCTGCGCTCGTGTCACGTACTGGTCGGCCTGCGGCGCGTACACCTCCCAGGCGCGGCTGATCGCCGCGACGGGACAGCCGTCGTCCACCCAATCGGCGCGCAGGTCGGCGTACGGCCACGACTGGGCGTCGACGATCAGCAGGCCGGCGGAGTGCACCGGTCCGGCCTCGCCGCCCGCGGCGACTGCGGCGTGCATCGCGGCGAGCAGCCGGTCGCCCAGGTCGCCGGTGCCGGCTTCGAACGCGGCGATCATCGCGTCGATCACCTGCGCGCCGGCCAGCAGGTTGCCGGCCGCGGCGCACGCCGATCCCTGGACCGCGTTCCATGTGCCCAACGTGCGGGATCCCGAATGCGTCGCGGTGGTCCCGTGCGCGTCGACGGCGAGCAGTTGGCGGTGCGCGGCGTGGCGATCGGCGCCGACCGCTGCGGCAACCGCACCGGCCGCGTCGTCGCCGGCGTCCATCCGGTCGAGCATCAACGGACCGAGCGCGGGGTTGGTCACGTTCTGTGTCGCCACCGCGCCGACCCCGGCACGTGCGTGGGCGCACCGCGACGCGACGGCCGGTGACGACGAGGCGATCGCCACGCCGAAGCGGCCCGTGCCGGCACAGCGGGCGACGATCGAGAACGTCATGCCTGGCTCAGTCGGGGATCACGGCGGTGGCGTCGATCTCGACCAGCCACCCCGGCCGGGCCAGCCCGCTGACGACCAGTCCGGTCGACACGGGGAACACGCCGCGGATGTACTCGCCCATCGTGCGGTACACCGCCTCGCGGTGGCGCACGTCGGTGAGGTAGACGACGACCTTGCAGAGGTGCTCCATCGTGCCGCCGGCCTCTTCGATCAGCTGGCGGATGTTGCGCATCACCTGGTGCGTCTGCTGCACGGGGTCGCTGGTGGCGACGTCGGCGAAGGTGTCCAGATCCTGCGGGCACTGGCCACGCAGGAAGATCGTCGTCCCGCGCGCGACGACGGCTTGGCACAGGTCGTTGTCCAGGCGCTGCTCGGGATAGGTGTCCTTGGTGTTGAACCTACGGATGCGAGTGTGTTCCATCGGTGCCTCCGTCGGGCCGATACAGCGCGTAGGCGCGTTGTTTGGCGATGTGGTCCGCCACGTACTTGGCGTCGTACCACACGCCCCAGATGAACGACGAACCTCGCCGCGTCTGCCAGGGGAGTCCGGCGAAGTAGATGCCCGGTTCGGCCGACACGCCGCGCGTGTGGACCGGTCGCCCGTCGGGGTCCGCAGCCGCGTCGGGCAGCCAGCGGAAGTCCATCGCGAAGCCGGTCGCCCAGATGACGGTCGACACCCCGGCTGCGGCGAGGTCGAGGGTGGCGATCGGGTCGGTGACGCACGCCGGGTCGGGCGGGATGACCCGCGCCTCGGGCTCGGCCGGAAGGTCCAGGCCGTTCGCCGCGATGTACGCGTCGGCCTCGTCGAGCAGCCCGAGGTAGTCGGCGTCGCCGGCGGCAAGGTTGGCGGCGAGGTCGGGCGCGAACGTGACCACGCCGTCCGTGCAGGCGCGCGTGGTGCCCACCAGCGTCATGCCGCGCTCGGCGAAACGGCGGTAGTCGACGGTCCGGCCGCCGTCGGCGCCGCTCACCGCGATGGTCACGTGCGACGTGCCGGGCACCCACTCCATGTCCCACTTGTTCAGCACGCCGAGCCACCACACGAAGTCACGCTGCCGGTAGCGGCGCGGCGGCCGGCCGTGAGCCGCGACGGACAGGTACACATCCCGGCCGGCGTCCATCAGCTCTTCGGCGATCTGCGCCCCGGAGGACCCGGCACCGATGACCAGCACACCGCCTGGCGGCAGCTGGCCAGGGTTGCGGTACGCGTTGGAGTGCAGCTGGGTGACGCCGGCTTCGGGCGGGATGGTCGCCGGGATCAGCGGACGCTGGAACGGGCCGGTCGCGGCGACGACGTAGTCGGCGGTCACCGAGCCGGCGGAGGTGTCGACCCGGAAGCCGGGCCGTCCGGCGAGCCGGGTCACGCCGGTGACCTCGACGCCGGTGTGCACCGGCGCGGCGATCTGCGCGGCGTAACCGGCGAAGTACGCGGCGACGTCGTCCTTGGCAGGGAAGGCGTCCGGTGCGCAGTCGTGCATCCGGTTCGGGAAGCGGTCGTGCCATGCGGGGCCGTTGGCCACGAGCGAGTCCCACCGCTCGGTGCGCCACCGCTCGGCGATCCGGCTGCGTTCCAGCACGACGTGCGTCAGGCCGTTGGCCGAGAGGTGCTCGCTCGTCGCCAAACCGGCCTGACCGGCACCGACGACGACCACTTCGACGTGCTCGGGCAACATCTCGCTCCCTCCGGACGCTCGTCGGGTGAGGCACCGTGCCCACGGCTAACGTCCCGTCGAAGTGTAGGAAACCGGCCGGCCGGCCGAGGAGGTCGCAGCGTGGGACAGCACAACGTCGGCACGTCGCCGGCCCCCCGGGCCGGCTCGCGGTCGGGGTCGCGGGCGGGCTCGTTGGCCGGTCTGCTGGCGGAGCTGATCGCGTTCCCGACCGTCAGCCGGACCCCCAACGTCGCGCTGCAGGCGTGGCTCGCGGGCAGGCTGGAGGACCTCGGCGCCCGGGTCGGCGTCGTCGAGGGCGTCGCCCCGGACCGGGCCAACCTGGTCGCCACGATCGGTCCCGACACGCCAGGTGGTGTGCTGCTGTCGGGGCACACCGACGTCGTGCCGCCGGGCG
>CAZMHG010000289.1:0-4492 GCA_964565975.1 uncultured Ilumatobacteraceae bacterium
CAGATCTGCTTCAGCCGGGTGAGCGCGGCGAGGACGAGCCCGCGCCGCTTCATGCCCTGCGCCGCGTCGGCGTCACGCAGCAGCTGGTCGACGACCCCCTGGTACAGGTGTGCCTGCTCGGGCGTCAGCGTCGCCCAGGCGACCTGTTCGATCTTGTCGGGAAGGTCGGGAACCAGGCTGCGGTCCGCCTTCGTCCGCCGCAGCAGGAACGGCGAGGTCAGTTGGCGCAGGCGGGTCGCGGCCGCGGCGTCGTGGCCGCGTTCGATCGGCGAGGCGTACCTGCGGCGGAAGTCGGCGCCCGACCCCAACAGGCCCGGCGCGATGATGTGCATGATCGACCACAGCTCGCTCAGCCGGTTCTCGACCGGCGTGCCGGTGAGGGCGATGAGCTGGTCGGCGCGCAGCTTGCGCATCGCACGCGCGGTGCGGGTCTCGGCGTTCTTCACCGCCTGGGCCTCGTCGAGCACGACGGTCGACCAGGAGATCGCCGCCAGATGCTCGATGTCCCGCGTCGCCACCTGATACGTGGACACGACCAGGTCGTGGTCGGTGACCGCTCCGGCGAGCTGGTCCTCGCCATGGCGGCCGCTGCCGTGATGCACGAGGACACGCAGGCCCGGGGCGAAGCGGGCCGCTTCGGACTGCCAGTTGCGCACCACGCTGAGTGGGCAGATCACCAGGTGCGGGCCGGCGAGCGCGACGAGATGGGCCAGCGTGGTCGGCGTCTTGCCCAGCCCCATGTCGTCGGCCAGGCACCCGCCCAGGCCGAGGCGATGCAGGAACTGCAGCCACCCGAGACCGCGCCGCTGGTATGGGCGCAGCGTGGCGGTGAACCCGGCGGGCTCGACGGCCTCCGCGATGCTGGTGTCCGGCAGCCCCTCGATCAACCGTGCCGCCCAGCCCGTGGCGTCGATCGATGGGCCGGCGTCGAGGACGGTTTCGCCCGCCGCGGTGGCCGCGGCCGAGAGCTCGGCAGCGAGCGTCATCAGCGAGAGCGCGTCGAGCTCGGCGTGGTCGGCACGGTGCGCGGCGAGCATCGCCAGGGCGCGCTTGGCGTCGGCCTGCCCGACCTCGATCCAGCGCCCGCCGGCACGCAGCAACCCCGCCCCGCCGATGGCGATGCGGGCCAGGTCGGCCTCGTCCAGCGCGGCGCCGTCGACCGTCGCCTGCCAGTCGAGCGTCGCCGTGGCCGTGAACCGCCCACGACCGGCGCCGCCGTCGGAGGACGCGCGGACCGTGGCCCGTGTCGTCGGCCGCTTGCGCGCCAGCCGTTCGGGGACGACCAGTTGCACGCCGGCGCGGGCGAGTGGCTCGGTCGCGCCGAGCACCGCTGCCGCGGCGTCCAGATCGACCACGCCGCCGCCGTGGCGCGCCCACGCGGAGATCGCCGGCAGCGCCGCTTCGACCACCCCGAGCGCGTCGGCCAGCCGCTGGTCGAGCATGGTGACGAAGCGCTCCGGAACCAGGCCGGTGGCGGCGGGCGCGCGGGCCCGGACGTCGGCAGCGGAACACCACCGGCTGCGTTCGTCCAGGTCGAACAGCTCGAGTGTCAGCGGCCACCCGTCGGCTGGTTGGGCGGTGCGCGGGTCATCGCCGCCGTCGTCATCTACGAGGTCGAAGTCGAGATCGAGGTCGTCGAGGTCGCCGAGGTCGTCAAGGTCGTCAAGGTCGTCAAGGTCGTCCGGGTCGTCCGGGTCGGGCGGCAGCGCCAGACGGAGGCGGGCGCCGAGCATGGGAATGCCCTCGGCGCGGTGACGCATCGCCTCGAACGCGGTAGCCAGGTCGAGCAGTTCGGGGCGCAGGTCGGGGGCCACGACGAAGCGCGCCGCATCGGTGCTGAGCGCGAGCGACACCAGGCGCAGGCCCTTGTCCCGGCCGCGGGCGAGGTGCCGGGGCTTCCATCGCAGGGTCTGCAGGGCGATGCGCGCCAGCGCGTCGACGATCGCCTCGACGACGTCGCGAGCAAACAGGTCACCGGTGGGCGCGTCGCCGGTTCGGGCCGACGTGGCGGCTGCCGCGGCGACGACCGGGGGCATCGCCTGCAGCAGGTCGGCGGCGTCGTCCAGGTCGCTGTCGAGCGCCCGCCAGCGGGCCTCGGCCCAACGATCGCCGGAGAACGTCAGCGTCGGCAGGATTCGCCGGCGTTGGACCACGTCCACGGCGAAGCGGTGGATCGCGGCGAACCACTGCACCGACGCGCTGGCATCGCTGTCCAGCCCGCCGCTGCTGGCGAGCGTGGCCAGGCTGACGAGCGGCAGGCGCTGGGCGACGATCGTGGTCGGCCCGCCGGGCGTGGCCAGCGAGACGACCCGCGACCCAAGGCTGTGGATGCCGAAGCTGCCCCGCCGCAATGCCACCGGCGCGGCGCTGCCCGGCCGCCAGGCGACGGCCTCGCCGTCGAGCCAGCTGAGTTGCAGGGCCCGCGGGTCGAACCCGCGGGCGTCGGTCATTGCCACCCGCACCAGTCTACGAACGGGGTGTGCGCCGACTTACGCGCCTGTGATTCGTGGCGTCGGGACGAAACGATCGGCCAGCGCGGCCAGCTGGCGGGCGACGGTACGGAGCGAGTCGACCAACTCTGGCGGGTCGATCACCGTGAACTCCTCGGCGACGGACGGCAGGTACCGGGCGATCCAGTCGATGTGGTCGGCGCCGATGCGCAGGATGCTCCACGCCGGGTCGGTGGGATCGGCCTCGACGATGCCGGTCGTCGGGGCGACCCGGCGGCGGGCCTCGGCAATCGGCAGGTGCAGGCGGACGGTGGCCACGGCATCCCACCCGGCGACGGCCAGCCCGTAGTGCACCATGCCGGCGACGTCGGGCGCGGGCCGCGGCACGCAGCGCTGGCCGGTGCCGTACACGCCCGAGGCCCGGTCGATCCGGAACGTCCGCCAGTCATCGCGACCGAGGTCGTAGGCGACCAGGTACCAGCGGTTGCCGAGGGTGACGATGCGGTGCGGCTCGACGTGGCGGCGGGTGCAGCTGCCGTCCTGGCGTTGGTAGTCGAAACGGACACGCTCAGCGCTCCGGCACGCGCCGGCGAGTGTCATCAACGCGGCCGTCTCGGGGTGGCCGCGCGGGGTCGGCCCGATGGCGAGGTGGACGACGACGTCATCGATCGCCGCGACACGATCGCGCAGTGCCGAGGGCAGGACCTGCGAGAGCTTGGCGAACGCGGCAAGGCAGGCGTCGGCCAGACGCGGGTCACCGGCGGCCGATGCCTGGCGCAGCGCCACGGCGATGGCGACGGCCTCGTCGTCGTCGAGCTGGACAGGCGGGAGCCGGCCGGAGCGACCCATGCGGTACCCGCCGTGCGGGCCGGCCGACCCGGCGATCGGGTAGCCGAGGTCACGAAGCCGGGCGACGTCGCGCCGGATCGTCCGGCCGTCGACCCCTAATCGCTCGACCAGTTCGGCCGAGGTCCATGCCGGGCGCGAGGAGAACATCACCAGCAGGCGCAGCAGGCGGGCGGCGGTGTCCATGCCTCGGTCAGTGTGCCATGGATGCGGACGGACGCTGTCCGGGATGGTTCGTACGGTGGTGTCATGAGTCTGAACCCGACGAACAACTTCATCCTGGCCGAGGAACTGCTCGAGTGGGCCCGCTCGCGCCACGAGGTCAACCGCGAGCGCGGGCCGCGCTCGGCGCTACGTCAACGCCTCCGGCCCGACGGCCGTGCCGGGTGAGCACGCGGCGCCGCTGCGACGTGCGGCTGCGACGCACGGCATGCGCCAGCAGGGGGTGGCTGTCCGCGTCCCGACGTGGGACGATTGACACAGGAGACGTCGCGACCAACCGAGCCGTACTCCCGTCTAAGTTGATATACTACGACTCAAGATTTGTTCATCAGATGTATCAAGAGGGATGGTCATGGCGCTCGATCCGAAGAAGTGGACGATCAAGACGAACGAAGCGGTCGCGGCGGCGCTCGAGCAGGCCAAGTCGCTGAACAATCCGGAGCTGACGCCCGACCACCTGCTCGCGGCGATCGCCGGGCAGGACGACACCATCGTCCCCAGCGTCCTCGGCAAGCTGGGCATGGCGGCCGGGATGGTCGCAGCGAAGGCCGACGAAGCGGTCGCCAAGCTGCCCAAGGCATACGGCGGCGGCGAACCGCGCCTCGGGCGCGAGGCCAACGCGACCTTCGACCAGGCGGCGCAGTTCCAGCGTGACCTGAAGGACGACTTCCTGTCGGTCGAGCATCTGCTCTTGGCGATGGCCCCCCGGCTGGGTGTCGGCACCGAGGAGATGCTCGTCGCCCTGCGTGACGTGCGCGGCAGCCACCGGGTGACCAGCCAGAACCCCGAAGAGCAGTTCGCCGCGCTGGAGAAGTACGGCCAGGACCTCACCCAGCGGGCGCGCGACGGCAAGATCGATCCGGTCATCGGCCGTGACGACGAGATCCGGCGCGTGATCCAGGTGCTCAGCCGGCGGACGAAGAACAACCCGGTGCTGATCGGCGAGCCGGGCGTCGGCAAGACGGCGATCGTCG
>CAZMHG010000290.1:0-3719 GCA_964565975.1 uncultured Ilumatobacteraceae bacterium
GCTTGAACTTGCGCAGGATGGTCGCCGGCTCGTCGAGCAGGTAGACGATGCCCAGGCTGGACGTCGCCGACTTGCTCATCTTCGACGTGGGGTCCTGAAGGTCCATGACCCGCGCCCCCGCGGCCGGCAGCACCGCCTTGGGCACCCGGAAGGTCTGCCCGAAGCGGTTGTTGAACCGGATCGCCAGGTCGCGGGTGATCTCGACGTGCTGGCGCTGATCCTCGCCGACTGGTACCTCGTCGGCGTCGTACAGCAGGATGTCGGCCGCTTGCAGCGCCGGATAGGTGAACAGACCGGCGGACACGAACTCGGCCTCGCGCTTGGCGGACTTGTCCTTGAACTGGGTCATCCGGGTGAGCTCGCCGTAGCTCGCGGTGCACTCCATCAACCAGCCGAGCTGGCTGTGCTCGGGAACATGGCTCTGGACGAAGATCGTGCACACGTCAGGGTCGAGCCCGGCGGCGAACATCATCGCGATCAGGTCGCGGGTCAACCCACCCACGACACCCGGTTGGTCGGTCACGGTGAGCGCGTGCAGGTCGACGGCACCGTGGAACGCGTCTCGCTCGTGCTGGCGCTCGACCCATCCACGCAGTGCCCCCAGGTAGTTTCCGAGGTGAAGGTCGCCCGTGGGCTGCATCAGGGAAAGCACTCTGGTCACGGCCGACAGGATAGGGAGCGGCGCTCGTCGAGCGCTGTTGGTTTCGTCGAGCGCCCGCCGGCGTGGTGGTGACGGGCTGCTCGTCGCGACAAGCCACCGGCGGGCGGGCGCCGCCGGGTACCATCGACGTTCGTGTCGCTCGACGTGTCCACGCCGGTGTTCGAGGGGCCCTTCGACCTGCTGCTGCATCTGATCCTGCGTGAGCAGGTCGACATCTACGAGGTGTCGTTGGCCCGGATCGTCGACCAGTATCTGGTCGAGATCGAGCGGATGCAGGCGCTCGATCTCGACGTCGCCACCGAGTTCCTGCTGATCGCCGCGACGTTGGTCGAGCTCAAGGCTCGCCGGCTGCTGCCGGGTCGGGACGACATCGATCTGGACGACGAGCTCGCCCTGTGGGAGGAGCGCGATCTGCTCCTCGCCCGGCTGCTGGAGTGCAAGACGTTCAAGGACGTCGCTGCCGTGCTGTCGCGGTTGGCCGACGACGCGTCGCTGTCGTTCCCTCGCCAAGCCGGCGCCGACGAGCGGTTCGAGGGCCTGATGCCCGACCTGCTGGACGGCGTCACGCCTGCCCGCCTGCACCGGGCGATGCTGCGGGCGATCACGCCGCGTCCGGTGCCGCGCGTCGACCTGTTCCACGTGGCGCCGATCCGGGTGAGCGTCGCCGATGCCGTCGCCGAGCTGCTCGACGAGCTGCCACGCGTCGGGCGGATCACGTTCCGTCGCCTGACGGCCGACCTCGTCGAACGGCTGGAGGTGATCGTCCGGTTCCTGGCCCTGCTCGAGTTGTACAAGCAGGGCCAGATCGAGCTGCGCCAGGGTGACCGGTTCGGCGAGATCGACGTGGAGTGGTCGGGCGGTGTGGCGTACGCCGACGCGGCGGCGATCGACGACTACGAGGGTTGAGATGAGCGACCCGGGAGACGACCGTACGGCGATGCGGCCCGACGCGACCACGGTGCGGGCGATCGAGGCGATCCTGATGGTCGCGGTCGAGCCGGTACCGGCCGACCTGTTCGCCCAACTGCTGGAGCAGCCGACGGTGGTCGTCGAACGGCTGTGCACCGAACTGGCCGCGGCGTACGACCACGCCGGGCACGGCTTCCAACTCGTCAAGGTCGCCGGCGGCTACCGCTTCCAGTCCCACGCCGACCTGGCCCCGTACGTCGAGCGGTTCCTGCTCGACGGCCAACGGGCGCGGATGAGCCCTGCGGCGCTGGAGACCCTGGCGATCGTCGCCTACAAGCAACCGCTGTCCCGCGCCCAGATCGCCGCGATCCGCGGGGTCGATCCAGACGGCGTGCTACGCACCTTGCAGGCCCGTGGGTACGTCACCGAGGTGTCGCGCGACAGCGGTCCCGGCCAGGCGATCCTGTTCGGCACGACGGCGCTGTTCCTCGAGAAGCTCGGCTTGGCCAGCCTGGGCGAACTGCCGCCGATCGTCGACTTCGTCCCCGGCGCGGATGTCGTCGAAGCGTTGGAGCACGGTCTGCGGGCCGACCCCGACGATCGCCCGCGGGAGACGCCAGGTGACGGCGCCAGCTGAACCGCCGCTGTGGGAACAGCCGGCGGCCGAGGGCGAGCGGCTGCAGAAGGTGCTCGCCGCTCGCGGCTGGGGGAGCCGCCGGGTGTGCGAGGAGCTGATCGCCGGCGGACGGGTCCAGGTCAACGGCGAGGTCGCCGTGCTCGGCCGGCGGGTCGACGTGGAGGTCGACCGGGTCACCGTGGACGGTGCGCCCGTTGGCGTGCACCCAGAGCTGGTCTACTACCTGCTCAACAAGCCACCGGGTGCGGTGACCACGGCGAAGGACACCCACGGCCGCCGGACGGTCGTCGACCTGGTCCCGTCCGAGCCGCGCGTCTTCCCGGTCGGGCGGCTCGATGCGGAGTCGGAGGGGTTGCTGATCCTGACCAACGACGGCGACCTGGCCCACGCCCTGACGCACCCGAGCCATGGCGTCGACAAGGAGTACCTGGTGCACGTCGACGGCGTGGTCGACGCCGGCGGGCTTCGCCGGTTGCGCGACGGCGTCGAACTGGAGGACGGCATCACCGCCCCGGCACGCGTGTCGCAACCGACGGCCGGCGTGCTGCGGATCACGATCCACGAGGGCCGCAACCGCCAGATCCGACGGATGTGCGCGGCGATCGGCCGCCCGGTACGCCGCCTGGTCCGCGTCCGGATCGGTCCGCTGCGCGATGCCCACCTCGCGCCGGGCGCGTGGCGCGCCTTGACCGACCAGGAGGTCATCGAGCTGACCCAGGCCGCGCGCCCACGGCGGCCGGCGCGACGCGGCTGACGCGGGTGACGAGCCGCCGGCGGCGCGCCCAGCCGGTCGCGGCAGGGACCCGCCGGTACGCTCTTGTGCCGTGCATCCGCCCCGCGCCCCGCGCGCCAACGTCATCGGGCTCGGCCTGATCGGCGGTTCGGTCGCCCTCGCACTGCGCGAGCAGGGCTTCGTGGTCCACGGCGAGGACGCCAAGCCCGACCGGGCCGGCGAGGCACTCCGTCGCGGGGTGATCGATCACGCGGGGCTGCGCGCCGACGCCGAGATCACGTTCGTCGCCACGCCGGTCGCCACCGTTGCCGAGCAGGTCCACCGCGCCCTGGCCGAGACGTCCGGTCTCGTCACCGACACCGGCTCGGTCAAGGGTTCGATCTGCGCCGCGGTCGCCGATCCACGATTCGTCGGCGGGCACCCAGTGGCCGGCTCCGAGCTCGACGGCCTCGACGGCGCCGACGGGTCGATGTTCAACGGCGCGGTGTGGGTCCTCACGCCGACCGGATCCACCGCCGACCCGACCTTCTCCGCGGTCGCCGCGGTGGTCGCCAAGCTCGGCGCCGACGTCGTCGCCCTGGCGCCGGACCGCCACGACCACGTCGTCGCCGTGATCAGCCACGTACCGCACCTGACGGCGGCAACGCTGATGGGGTTGGCCAGCGACCGAGCCGTCGAGCACGCCGCGCTGTTGCGGCTGGCGGCCGGTGGCTTTCGCGACATGACCCGCATCGCCAGCGGTCACCCGGCGATCTGGCTGGACATCTGCAAGGAGAAAC
>CAZMHG010000290.1:3729-4490 GCA_964565975.1 uncultured Ilumatobacteraceae bacterium
CCGGCGGCGTGCGCGACCTGGTGGTAGGCAAGGAGAACCGGCCGGCGATCCTGTCCGCGCTCGACGGGCTGATCGACGGCCTGACGGCGATGCGCCACGTGGTCGACGCCGACGAGCGCAACGAGCTGCACCGCCGGCTCGCCCAGGCGCGCGAGGCACGCGCCAACCTGCCGACCCGGGCGACTCGGCCTGCGCACCTGGCCGAGCTGCGCATCCCCATCCCGGACCGGCCGGGTGCGGCGGCAGAAGTGTTCACGCTCGCCGCCGAGCTGGGTGTCAACGTCGACAGCTTCGAGGTCGTCCACAGCCCCGAAGGCAACCGCGGCGTGGCCATCGTCCTGGTCGACCGCGAGCTGGCCGATCTGTACCGCGGTGGCCTGATCGCCCGCGGCTACCGTCCCGCGGTGCAGCACCTCGCATGACGCCCGCCTCCCACGTGGACCTGACCCGGCCAGTCGTGCATCGCTGCATCCCGCTCGCCGCACCGGTCGATGCCACGGTCACGGTGCCGGGTTCGAAGAGCATCGCCAACCGCGCGCTGGTCTGCGCCGCGCTCGCCGACGGGGTCTCCCGGCTGACGGGCCTGCCCGACGGCGACGACACGGTGGCGATGCTCGATGCACTTGGCCGGCTCGGTGCGGTCGACCGCGGCGATGCGTCGGCGGTCACCGTGCACGGCAGCCGCCGGCGGTGGCCGTCGAAACCGCTGACCCTCGATGCGATGCTCGCCGGAACCACGTCGCGGTTCCTCACCGCGATGT
>CAZMHG010000291.1:0-4467 GCA_964565975.1 uncultured Ilumatobacteraceae bacterium
CGCCAGCCCGAGCAGGGCCGGTACGTAGACCACGCCATCGGTGTGGTCGCACGCCGCGGCGACCGCATCGCTCGCCGCTGGATCGGGGAGCAGGCGAAGGTCGCTGACCAACCACTCGACGTTCGTCCCGGCGGACAGGATGATCGACTCCGTGCCCCACGTGAGCTCGCCGGCGCGGCTCCAGGCGACGATCGGGAAGCTACCGCTGGGATTGCGGCTGCCCTCGTGGCGCCCCGGCCGAGCGCCGGTGCAGGTGTCGAGCATCCCGCCGGTGCCGAACGTGATCTTGGTCGAGCCGGGCGTCACGCAGCTCTGCCCGACCAGGCTGGCCTGCTGGTCGCCGACGAGCGCGGTGATCGGCGGGCTGCCCGGGAGGGCCGCGGCATCGCCGACGAACCCGCTGCTGTCGACGATGCGGGGCAGCACGGACACCGGAATGGCGAGGATCTCGCACGCACGCTTGTTCCAGCCCGACCCGTCCGGCACGAGCAGCCCGGTGATTGCCGCGTTGGTGTGATCGGTGACGTGCAGCCGCCCGCCGCTGAGCACCCACGCCAGCCAGGTGTCGACCGTGCCGAAGCACAGGTCACGCGAGCGGGTCGGGTCGTGCTGGTCGAGCAGCCACCTGAGCTTCGTCGCCGACTGGTTCGGCGCCAGGTGCAGGGAATGCTCGCTGTTGAGCGTGATGCAGTCGAACACGGTCCGCAGGTCCTGCCAACCGATGCCCGGGCCGACGGGTGTGCCGCTGTGGCGGTCCCACACCACCGTGGAGGCACGCTGCGCGGTGATGCCGACCGACGTCACCGGGCCACCACCGGCGAGTGTCCGCTCGGCCAGGTGGAGCACCGCGGCGCCGAGGGCCGCGGCGTCGAACTCGACCAGGCCTGGTGCCGGACTGGCCGGCGGCAGCGCGCGGTAGTGCAGGTCGTGGATCCGCCCGTCGCCGTCGACGATCGCGGTGCGCAGGCCGGAGGTGCCGACGTCGACGACGAGCACGCTCATCGCGCCCGGCTCCGGGACTCGGCCGACGGGACCAGTCCGCGCCGGCGGAGCACGGCGCCGAGCAACCCGCCGGCGACGCCCAGCGCGCCGACCAGGGTGAACTTGAGGATCAGCCCGAGCCAGTTGACGTCGCGCCCGCGGATCAGCTTGACGACGACGAAGACACCGTCGACCAGCACGTAGGTGACGAGGGCCGTGGCGATGCCGTGCGACAGCGGCAGGCCGCGGCGCTGGACCCAGGCAGCCAATGCCGCGCCAAAGCTGAACCCGAGCAGGGTGATCACCACCAGGAGCGCGCGCACCGGGGAATCGTCGTCCAGGAACGTCGCCAGGCCGGTGGCGATCAGGCCGACGGCGAGCGCGACCGATCCACCGGCGATCATCGCCTGGACGTCCCAGCGCGATGCCGCGTGGGCCGCATCGGCCGGCGGGTTGCCCTGCGGTCGGGTCATGGCCATGGTGCATGCTCGCGCGACGTCCCGAGACCGAGCTTGCCCGGGTTGAGGATGTCCGCCGGATCGAGGGCGGCCTTGACGGCGCGCAGCACGTCCAGTGCGCTGCCGAGGTGCCCGGCGATGAACCGCGCCCGGTTGATGCCCACCCCGTGATGATGGGAGAGGTTCGCTCCGCCAGCAAGAGCAGCGCGCTGACCGGCGTCCCACAGGGCAAGGTAGGTCGAGTCGATCTCGCCGGCCGGCGGCGTGGCGGCGAACGTGAAGTACAGGCATGCGCCGTCGAGGTAGCTGTGCGACAGGTGACAGCTGGCCGACCGGCAGTGCGGCACGGCGCGCAGTGCCGCGACGACGTCGTGGTACGTGCCGGGGAGCACCGACCACGGGCCGGCGACTTCCATCGTGTCGACCACGATCCCCTTGCGCGTTAGGGCTTGCAGCGCGCTGGTGTCGTTGCGGTGGGCCATCCATGTGTCGACGCGTGCCGGATCGTCGCCCTCGGCGTGGCGCAGCTCGTCGGCGGCCACCGCCATGGTCGCGTCGACGATCAGTGCGTCGCCCTCGTCGAGGACGATCAACGCGCATGCCGTGCCGTCACCGCCGTGGCTGCGCTGGGTCTCGACCGGGTCGTACAGGCGTAGCACCGCCGGCGTGGCGCCGCGGCGCACGATCCGGCGGATCGCGGCGATGCCCTCGGGGAACGAGGCGAGCCGGTAGGCCGCCGTGCGCCGCGCCACCGGCAGCGGCCGGGCGCGCAGGGTGACCGAGGTGACCACGCCAAGGGTGCCCTCGGAGCCGACGAACAGCTGCGTCAGGTCGGGGCCTGCGGCTGTGGCAGGAGCGCCGCCGGTGTGCACGATCGTGCCGTCGGCGAGGACCACCTCGAGTCCTGCGACCATCTCGCCGATCTTGCCGTAGCGGGTACTGAACTGGCCGGCGCCGCTGCAGGCGACCCAACCACCGACCGTGGCGATGTCGAAGCTCTGCGGGTAGTGGCCGACGGTCAGGCCGTGCTCGTCCTGCAGCGCCCGTTCCAGCTCGGGGCCGAACGTCCCGGCGCCGACGCGGACCAGGCCCGACAGTGCGTCGACCGAGTGCACACCGCTCAGACCGGTCATGTCGACCACGACACCCCCGCAGCGCGGCACCGAAGCACCGCACACGCCGCTGCGACCACCGGCCGCGGTGACCGGCACACCCGCCTGGCAGCAGATCCGGCAGATCGCCGCGACCTCGGCCGTGGACCGTGGGCGGCACACCGCGCCGGCCAGCGCCGGCACCTCGCCGGCCAGCGCCCAGTGCATCGCCAGCGGCCACCAGTCACGGCTCGCCGGCGCGACCGTGGCGATGTCGGTGACGGTCTCGCAGACGTCCGCCAGACGCTCGGTGAGCCCCGCCGGGAGCGGATCGGTCGCCCAGCGTGCGGCGCTGCCGGTGAGCTCGATGGGAGTGGACGGAACGGTCACGCGGTGGCGCGCGGCGCAGCCGCGGCGCTGTCCTCGGAGGTGCACGACGCCTGGAACGCGGCGACCTCGTCGGCCTGTCGGGCGGCGTCCCAGCCCAACTCGCCGGCCAGGAGCGCGGCCACCTCCGGCGCCGCGTGGGCCGTGGCATGGCGGTCGAACAGGCGGGCCCGCGTTCGCCGGCTGAGCACGTCGTCGAGCGTCGTTGCCTGCTCGTGGCGGGCGGCGTAGATCGCCTCGGCGCGCAGGTAGGCGAGGCCGGGGACCAGCGGCTGGCCGAGCGACGGGTCGCCACTGACCAGTGCCTCGACCTCGCCGGCCAGGGCCCCGTAGCGACGGGCGAGATGCAGCCGCGGCGAGCCGGCGTCCGGCTTGGTGTAGCCGTCGGTGCCGACCAGCGGGAGACGCTTGGTGCGCGAGCGGTGCCGGACGACGGCCAGCCGGTCACCGGGGTGCAGCCGCCGGACGACCTCGTCGACGGTGTCCTCGGCCATCTCGCGGTAGGTGGTCAGCTTGCCGCCGGAGATGCTGACCACGCCGCTCGGGCTGACCGTGACGCGATGCCGTCGGGACAGGTCGGCCGTGCGGCCGCCGGTGCTGGCGACCAGCGGCCGGAGGCCGGCCCACGATCCGGTGAGCTGGTCGGCGGTGATCTCCGAGGCGATGGCCGCGTTGAGGGCACGCAGGACGTAGGCGACGTCGTCGCCCGTGCAGGTCGGGTCGTCGAGCGATCCGGTGTAGTCGGTGTCGGTGGTGCCGATGTACGTGTGCTCGAAGGTGCCGTCGGGCTTGGCGCCGATCGGGATCACGAACAGGCTGCGCTTGTCCTGGGGGACGGGGATGACGACGGCGATGTCGTTGCGCACCAGCGACCACGGAAGCGTGATGTGGATGCCCTTCGCCGGCCGGATAGTGGGGGCAGTGGCCGACACCGACGGGTCCATCGCGCGCACCTGATCGGCCCACACACCCGTCGCGCTGACGACGCAGCGCGCCGCCACGGTGACCGTGCGACCGTCGACGTGGACCTGGGCGCCCGTCACGGTGCCCGCCGCGTCGCTGGTCAACGAGCGCACCGCGGCGCGGTTGACCACCGTTGCGCCATGGCGGGCAGCGGTGCGTGCAACGGTGAGACACAGCCGGGCATCGTCGGCGGTGGCGTCGAAGTACAGATAGGCCGAGGACAACCCGTCGCGCGGCATCGTCGGCAGGTGGGCGAGCGCCTGATCGGCCTTCAACCGGCGATGGAACCGACCGATGCGCCATCCGCCGGTGAGGTCGTACATCCACAGCGCCGAGCCCAGGGCGCGGGCGATGCGCTTGGAGATCACGCCGTCCTTGGTCAGCACCGGGATCATGAACGGGAGCATCTGCACCAGGTATGGGGCGTTGCGGCACAACCGCTGCCGCTCGTGCAACGCCTCGTAGACCAGTCGGATCTCGCCCTGCTGGAGGTATCGCAACCCGCCGTGGATCAGCTTCGAGCTCTTCGACGACGTACCCGAGGCGTAGTCGTCGCGCTCGACCAGGGCGACACGCAGACCGCGGCT
>CAZMHG010000292.1:0-4448 GCA_964565975.1 uncultured Ilumatobacteraceae bacterium
AGGATGCGGTCGGCAGTCGGGTCGAAGACCTTGCCGAACTCGCTGGTCTGGTTGAAGCGGCGGGCCATCCAGCCGTCGACCCAGTCCGTCGCACCGAGCCCGCCGAGCAGCCATGCCGCGCCGGCCCGGTTGTCGCGGCCGAACAGCAGCCACAAGAACAGCGGCAGGCAGCACAGCCTGAGCAACGTGAACGCGTTCGGCGCGGTGAGATAACGATTCCCCGAGGACGTCTGCGCCGGCGACGTAGTGCCCACGCCCCGATCGTACAAGCGTGCTCGCCGAAGGTGGAGGGCCGTTCGGCCTTTGCTGGGGCCTAGTCTCGGCCGATGCCCACCGTGTTCACCAAGATCATCGACGGCACCTTTCCAGGCACGTTCGTCCACCGCGACGAACTCTGCGCGACGTTCATGTCGATCAACCCGCTGACCAACGGTCATGCGCTCGTCGTGCCCGTCGCCGAGGTCGCCCATTGGGTCGACCTGGACCACGCGCTGGCTGCGCATCTGTTCGCCGTCGCCCACCGGATCGGGCGCGCCCAGCAGCGTGCGTTCGGGTGCGATCGTGTCGGCCTGATCGTCGCCGGGTTCGAGGTCCCACACACCCACATCCACGTGTTCCCGACCAACTCGATGGACGAGTTCGACTTTGCCAACGCCCTATCGGACGTGCCCCGCGAGGAGTTGGAGATGGCCGCTGCGGCCATCCGCGCAGCGCTGGAGTAGGTGTTGCGCCGGCTCGTCAGGCGTCGCCGAGGTCGAGGCGCTCGGCGAACGGTTCGACCAACTCGGGCCCTTTGTTGCGGACGTTGTTCACCGTGGTCGCCACGGCGTGCATCGTGAGCAGCGTGTTCGGTGCGGCGCGCAACATCGACCTGAGGGCCTCGACGTCGTGGTTCTCCGGGTCGAGCCACGCGTCCCACGCCGAGCGCGGCAGGATCACCGGCATCCGATCGTGGACCGGTCGCCTCGTGTCGTTGGCCGCGGTGGTGATCACCGAGCACGAGTGCAGCCAGCCGGCATCCGCCGGTGCCGCGGGATCGCGCCACGCCGCCCACACGCCGGCAACGGCGAGCGGCTGGCCGTCGGTGCGATGGATGAACATCGGCTGCTTGGCGCTGCCGGTGCGCTTCCACTCGTAGAACCCGTCCATCGGGATCAGCAGGCGATGCTTGCGGACGGCGCTGCGGAACGCCGGCTTCTCGGCGATCGTCTCGGCCCGGGCGTTGATCAGCGACGAGCCGATCTTGACGTCAGCGGCCCAGGACGGCACCAGTCCCCAGCGGAATGCCTGGACACGACGCTGACCGAGGTGGTCGGCGACCAGGCCGTACACGTCGTTGGTCGGTGCGACGTTGAAGTTCTCGGCCAGCGGCTCGGTCTCGAACGACGCGTTGAAGAACTCGGCGATCTTGTCCGGGCTGCTCGACGAGACGAATCGGCCACACATCGTCGACGAACGTAGCGGTCGCAGCGCTGGTTCAGCGGATGTCGAACCAGGCGCCGGCGTGCCGGCCGTCCCCCTGGACCGCGGCAACCTTCAGGCGCAGCGAGTCCAGGTCGGCGTCGGCGACGTCGAAGACCAGCGAGTCGTCGGCGACACCGGGCATGTTCACCGTGACCGCGGGCGTCTCGATCATCACCGTCGTGTCACGCTCGTAGTCGACCCCGTCGTCCGTTGCGAGCGCATAGTCGACACTTCCCGACGAGTTGTCCCCCACCGTCGTGCGAACCTTGACGATCACGTAGCGATGGCCGGACGCCGGCGCGGGGTTGGACGGATCAGCCGCGAGCACCCGGGCCGTCGCGTCGAGGTCGACGTCGCGCACCGAGATCCGCCACTCGGTGCCCACCTGCGCCTGCAGCCCGAGGGGTACCGAGCCTTGTTGCGGCTGGCTTGTCGCCACCGGCGAGGCGTCGGTGACGCGCGGCGAGGTGCCGGCGAGGTTGACAACGGCGATCACGGCACCGACCGACGCGGCAGCGGCGACGGCGCCGGTGACGAGGCGCGTGCCGAGGGATGGACGATTGCCGCGCACGAGGTCAGGCTAGCGCGACACTGCGTTGAGTGGGCGTTGACCGCTGTACGTGGGTGTCTCAGCAGTTTGCGTCGCGGGAGTCTGTGTCGCGGCGGTCTGTGTGTCGCAGCGGCCGGTGTCCTGGCAGGCTGTCGGCCGTGCTCCGCGTGGTCAGCCTGGTGCCGTCGATGACCGAGACGCTCCTCGAGTGGGGGATCACACCGGTCGCCTGCACGCGCTTTTGCGAGCAGCCCGACGTGCCGCACGTCGGTGGGACGAAGGATCCGGACGTGGTTGCGATCGCTGCACTTCGTCCCGACATCGTGGTCGTCGACGCCGAGGAGAACCGCCGCGAGGACCACGACGCGCTGGTCGATGCAGGCGTGCGCGTGTGGGTCCTGCACATCCGCTCGGTCGACGACGTCGCGCAGCAACTCGGCCCACTCGCCGCGGCACTCGACGTGCACCCGGTGCTGAACGACCTTCCCGCGCCAACCGCGATGCGGGCCCGTGCGTTCGTGCCGATCTGGAGGCGGCCGTGGATCGCCCTCGGCAGACCGACGTACGGGACGAGCCTGCTCGCCCACATCGGCATCGAGAACGTCCTCGGCGCTGCGGAGGTGTATCCGACGATGACGATCGAAGCGGCGCGCGCTGCGGCCCGATCTCGTGATCGCCCCATCCGAGCCGTACCCCTTCTCCGAGCGCCACCGTGCCGAGCTGGAGCAGATCGCCCCGGTGGTCTTCGTCGACGGCAAGGACCTGGTGTGGTGGGGCACCCGAACCCCGCACGCGCTTGCCCGGCTTGCCGCCGTCGTCTGATCTGGCGGTCGTGTGATCCGGCGGTCGTCCGGTCTGCCAGTGCCGCCGGCCAGGGCGGTATCTGGCCGACAAGCCGCCGAGCGCACTCCCCTGCGGAGGAGCACCAACTCGGAGTGGTCGGGCTGCCGAGATTTGAACTCGGGACCTCTTGTCCCCCAGACAAGCGCGCTAACCAAGCTGCGCCACAGCCCGTATGTAAGTGGCGCAGCGAGCCTAGCGGTGCGGACTCGTGGCGCCACCGGCGCCGGTGACCTGCTACAACCGCGGCGGTGAAGCTTGCCGTCGGTCTGGACGTGTACCGCGGCGCGCGCCTGCAGGTGCCTGTTGACGTCGTCCGGCGGTGCGAGGAGCTTGGCTACCACTCCGTGTGGACCGCCGAGGCGTACGGTGCCGACGCCTTCTCACCGCTCGCGTTCCTGGCCGCGCTGACGTCGCGGATCCGTCTCGGCACGGCGGTGGCACAGATCGCCGCTCGCGCCCCGGCAGCGACGGCGATGCAGGCGATGACGATCGACGCACTCGCCGGAGGCGGGCGGATGATCCTCGGGCTCGGCGTCTCCGGACCGCAGGTCGTCGAAGGGTGGTACGGCCAACCGTGGGGATCGCCCAACCGTCGGTTGCGCGAGTACGTGGCCATCGTGCGTGCCGTGATGCGCCGCGAGCCGCTGCCGAACGGCGGCACCGAGTTCCCGCTCCCCTACCAGGGGCAAGGGTCGACCGGTCAGGGCAAGGCGTTGCGTTCGATGCTTCACCCGATCGCCGACATCCCGATCTGGCTGGTCGCGGGCGGACCGGCCAACACGGCGCTGGCCGCCGAGGTCGCCGACGGCCTGTTGCCGATGGGCTGGGGCCAGGACGGGGCCGAGGTGTTCGGCGCGGCGCTGTCGCGCGGGGTGGCGCGCCGCGGCGAGCGGTCCGAACCGTTCGAGATCTTCGGCGGTGTCGAGGTCGTCGAGACCGATGACGTCCGGACCGCGTTGCAGCGAATGAAGCCGCTGACCGCGATGTACGTCGGCGGCATGGGCAGCGCCACGCACAACTACCACCGCCAGGCGATGGCCAGGCGTGGCTACGCCGACGCGGCCGGACGGATCCACGAGCTGTGGCTCGCCGGGCGACGCGACGCGGCGGTCGATGCCGTGCCGGACGAGTACCTCGACGACGCAGCCCTGATCGGGAGCGCTGCCCGGATTCGCCGGCGCTACCCGGCTTGGGAACGTCGTGGGCTGACTGGGTTGATCGTGCGCAGCGCCGCGCCGTCCGGCTTCGAGCTCCTCGCGGCGCTGGCCGGCTCACGCGACACGGCGGACTCGAACGGAGGACGATGACCGACTCGCTGCTCACCGCCGACCAACCGGCGCCGTTCGTCACCCGGTTGACCCTCAACCGACCGGAGAAGCGCAACGCGCTGAACGCGTCGATGCGCGCCGAACTGCTCGACACACTCGCGGCTCACGACCGCGACGCCGACGTGCGCGTGACCATCGTGCGTGGCGCCGGTTCGTGCTTCTCCGCCGGGTACGACCTCGGTGGCGGTCTGCTGGCCGATCCCCCGTACCACACCGCGCCCGGTGACGGGCAGTGGGCCCGTCACGTCACCGACGGCTGGTTC
>CAZMHG010000293.1:0-4439 GCA_964565975.1 uncultured Ilumatobacteraceae bacterium
GGTTCGACCTGGTAGCCGACGAACGTGCTGTCGGCACCCTGGGGGACGGCGGGCTCCTCGGGCGTTCCCTCGGAACCCGGCGTGACCTCGGTCGGGTCTGGCGTGGCCGTCGCGCTCGTGATGGTCGCGACGATGTCGACCGCGCCGAGTCGCCAGCGCACCGTGCGCCCTGCGGTGCATGCGGCGACGGCCGCTTGTCCGCTGTCCTCGCCGGCCTGGGCGAACAGCGCGTCCAGCGCGGCGACCGCCTGATCGCCTGGCGTGCCGATGGCGACGTCGCCGATCGCGTGTGGGCTGAGCACGACGTCGGGCTGGGCCGGCACGGTTGCCGGCGGCTCGGTCGGTTGGGTGACCGGCGGAGCGGGCGGTTGCGTGGCCGGTGGTTCGGTCGGTGCGGGGGCCTCGGTCGTTGTCGTCGGCCTCTTGGTCGTCGGGGTCGGCTTCTTGGTGGTCGGGGTGGGCTTCTTGGTCGTCGGAGTCGGCGTCACCGGTGCCAGCGTCGCCGGGGGCGGCTCGGGCGTGGTGCCCGTCGCCACCGGCGGCGTCGGCGGAGCGACGGGCGCTTCGGTCGCCGGCGGCTCGGGCGTGGGGGCCTGCGTCGGCGGGGTGACCGCAGGGGTCGGCCGGCACAGGCAGACGGCGATGCCCGTGACCCGTGCGGTGCGCCGAGTCGCCGCTGCGTTGTAGGTGAACAGGAACGCCGCACCCGTATCGACCGACGCGGCGTACAGCGCCTGACGGGCACGGGTGTCGACCGGGTCACCGTAGATGTCGGCAACGTCGCCGGCGGTGGCCTGCAGGGTGATCCCGTCGACGGTCAGCGGCTGGTCCGGTTGGATGCCGACCAGCATCTGATCCTGGTCGAACACGTAGTCGACGGTCTGGAACTGGATCAGGCGCAGATCGCCCAGGTCCCACAGTGCCGGGCTGTCGACCGAGGCCTCCCACGCCGGGAAGCCGTCGATCGACGAGGCCAGGTCGGCGTAGTGCTCGCCGAGTGATGCCACGCCGTACCCCGTCGCCGTCAACATGGTTGGCGGGGTCTCGGGCGTCGTGCCCGGCGCGATCGGCGGCAGTGTGGTCGTGGTGGTCGTCGGGGCGACCTGGCGCGGAACGCACAGGCACAGGACCATCGAGTTGACCGTCGAGCCTGCACCGTTGGCGTCGTTGGCGTAGCTGACCACGTACCCGGATTGGGTCTGCACGGAGGCCTCGTACAACGCCGAGGAGCCGCTCGCCTGGATCGGCGAGCCGTAGACGGCCTCGACCTGCTGCTGGGTGGAGCCCACGGTGATGCCGTCGATCGTCGTCGGATGGAACGGCTGGATGGCGACCAGCCGCTGCTCGGTGGAGAAGAAGTAGTTGGCGTTGTCGTAGGTCAGCTTGGTCAGCGTGCGCAGGTTCCACACGCCGCCGACCGCCTGGCCCTCGTCCAGCGACGGGAACCCCTCGATTCGCCCGGCGACGACGTCGTAGGTGTCGCCGAGCTGCGCGGGGCCGTAGCCCGTTGGCGTGAGCAACGTGACGTTCTCTGGCTGTTCGGTGACCACGCCGAGCCGGCGCACGAGCTGGGCCGCGTCGTCCGCAGTGACGAAGATGCCACCGGTCGCCGCGGCGATGCACGACAGCTGCTCGGACAGGCCGATCGTCAGGCCGACGGTCGACACGGTGACGTCGGGGTACTGCTGCTTGAGGGCCGTGGCGACGTCGCACGAATCGGGTGGCGCGCAGGTGTCCTCGCCGTCGGTGACGATCACGACCGACCCGCGGTGATCGGGCAGGGACAGCACGCCGCGCAGCAGCGAATTGCCGATCGGCGTCCACCCGCCGGGCGCGATCGCGTCGATCTTGCGCAGCATGCTCGCCCGGCTGTCCTCGGTGAGTGCGCGCACGGCGGACAGGGTGAGGATGTCCTGGCAGCTCTCGGCGCGTGCCGCGTCCTTGTTGCTCGTCCGCGTGCCGTAGGTGATCAGGCCGACGCGAGTGGTGACCGGCAGCGAGCTGACCACCGCCTTCGCCGCCTGGCGTACCGCAGCCATCCGGTTCGGCTTGACGTCGCGGCGGCCCATGCTGCCCGAACCGTCGACGATCACCACGAGCGCGTCGGTGGTCGTGGAGGAGTTGGGGTCGCCGGCGCGTGCCGCAGCGGGGCCCGCGGCGACCGCCACAGCGCTGAGCATCGCCGCGGCCAGCGCCGCGCCCATCGCCCTTGCTGTCCAGGATGGGTTGCGCATCTCCGAAAGCCCCCTTCAGCGTCGGCTCGATCGCGCCGATCGTACCGACGCACCGCCCGCCAGTGGCGTCGCCCGCGGAGACCGCCCGAACCGCCGCCCCCGACGCTGGATCTGGCCCGGATGCCCCGCCGGACTGGGTCCCGGCGACGCCTCGCCCGCCATACTGGACGGTCGTGACACAGGCCGGGCGGCGAGGGCAAGGAGCACTGTGGGCCGTTGCCAGCGCCCTGTGCTTTTCGGTGTCGACACCGCTGGGCAAGTACCTGCTGAAGCGCATCAACGTCCCGTCGCTGATGCTCTGGCGCTTCGGACTGGCGGCCGTGCTGACGTGGATCGTCGTGCTCGCCTGGCGCAGACGCGGCGGCCCGGACCCATTCGCCGTTCCCCGCCGGCTGACCGTCCTGGTGCTCGGCGCGTGGTTCGGGCTGATGGTCACCGTCGGCTACTTCGCCCTGGCGAGGCTCCCGGGCTCGACCTACATCGTGCTGATCTACACCTACCCGGCGATGGTCGCGGTGGCCACGGCACTGCTCGGCACCTCGCTCGGGGTCGCGGTGTGGGGTGCGCTCGCGGTGACGATGACCGGCACCGTGTTGACGGTCCCGGACGTCTTGACCGACTGGAGGAAGGTCGACGGCGTCGGCGTCGCCTGCACCCTCGTCCAGGCCGTGATGCTCGCCGGGTACATCATCGCCAGCGGCCGTGTGGTGCCACCGGGGCAGCACGGATTGGTCACCGCGGCGTGGATGCTGCCCGGCTCGGCCCTCGCCGTGGTGCCGATCGCCGTGGCCACCGGGATCGACGTTCCCGACGGGATCGGCGTGTGGTGGCGGGTCGTGCTGATGGCCGCGCTCAGCACAGTGCTGGCGACGTTGACGTTCTTCCTCGCGCTCGCCTCGCTGGCCCCACCCGTGGTGGCGATGATCTCGACGTTGGAGATCGCCTTCGCCATCGCCTGGTCCGTGGTGTTCATCGGCGAATCCCTACGACCCGTGCAGGTCGCCGGTGCGGTGATCGTCGGTGCCGGTGTGGCGTGGGCGCAGTACGCCGAGGTGGCCTCCGGTCACGAGGCCGAGGTCACCGTCACCCCGCTGCCATGATCCCGACGCCGATGCCGCTGGCGACCACGCCGATAGCCTGCCACCAGCGGAGGCGGTCACGGTTGAAGATCACCGCGAGGATCACCAGCACGGTGGCGAACTGGGCGACGGCGACCGAGGCGACCGAGGTCGAGCCGGGCTCCGAGTAGCCCAGTTGCAGCGACCCGAGACCGCCGAACGAGCAGACGCCCGACGCCCACGCCCACCGGCGAGCCTGCGCGGACCGCACGACGAGCGGGCTGCGCTCGAACGGCTGCAGCGCGGCGAGCAGCGCGAAGCCGGTGAACCGCTGGATGGGCAGCGGGAACAGGCCGGCGGCGTCGGTGACCGTGCTCATCAGGATGAAGGCGACGGCGAACAACGCGCCCGATGACAGCCCGAGCACCAACCCGGCCCTGACGCTTCCCGACCCGCCGGGCACCCAGGTGGTCGGGGCCAGCGCGGCGACGGCGACGAGCATCCCGACCACGACCAGTGTCGTCGGCAACCCGCCGCGGACCGCATCCCACACCACCGGCATCACGCCGAACACCACCGAGCTGACCGGAGCGACGACGCTCAGCCGGGCGATGGCGTACCCGCGGTACAGCAGCAACAAACCGCATGCCATCGCCAGCCCGGCGACGGCGCCACGCATCGCGTCGGCTGCGTCCCAGGTCCACGGCTTGACCAGCAACAGCAGCGGCGAGAGCAGAGCCGAGACGAACATGTTGGTGCGGGTCACCGCCACGGACGAGACGGTGCGCGCCGCGCGCGCACCGCAGAAGTCGGACGTGCCGATCAGCAGCGCGGCAAGGATGCCGTAGACCAGGACCACGCTGCTACGCCCGCTCGTCCGCTTCGGTCACCCCGAGAGTCTGGCAACAACGCGCGTCGCCGCGCGAGACCGGCGCGGGCCAGGCGTGCGCAGGGTCGGCCGAAGTACCATCCGCCCGATGCCGAGGACGTACCCGTGAATCCCGCCGTCTGGGTCCAGCGAAACGGCCGGCGCCTGGGGGACCGGCCGGCGATCGCCGACGGCCACCGAGTGCACGCCACATGGCAGCACGTCGCCGAGCGGGTGGGGGCGATCGCCGCGGGGCTGACCGACAGCTTCGGGCTGGAG
>CAZMHG010000294.1:0-4421 GCA_964565975.1 uncultured Ilumatobacteraceae bacterium
CTCCAGCCGCGGCCGAACTCCTCGGCCGCCGAGCCGAACTGCAAGAGATCCTGGACGCCGCGCCAGCCGACTGGCGACATGTGATCGCCGACCTCGCCGCTGGCCAACTCACGCTCCACGACGCGGCCGATCTTCTCCGCGACGCCCTCAACGGCCAGGCCGAGCGGCGCACTTGGATCCTCGAGCACTGGCCCCACGTCGTCGAGCTGCAGGAGATCGATCGGGAGCTGGCTGCCGGTTTGCGCCCGCAAGTTCGTAGCGAGGTGGAAGTCGTCGCGTTCGAGCTGGACCTCTGACCGCGCTGACCCAACGGCGTCTCGCACTTGCGTCTCTGAGGCACGGTCCCCTTGCCCTAGCCGGGGGCAGAGAGGAAGAGTTGTTTCGTGCTCATTGACCAAGCTGCCCTGATCGAGCTGCGCGATGGGATTCTGTTCAACGAGGATGCTCCCTATACCTCTGGCGTATACCTCGAGCTCTGGACAGACATCCACATCGCGAACGCCATAGGTACGGCACCGCTCGGCCCCCTGAAGGGCGAACTTGCGAAAGTACTGAACCGACAGCGCGATCTTCTGACGCTCGTCAGCAAGCTCGAATGGATGCGCCAACTTCGCGATGGGGGCAAGCTCGACCCAATGATCTGGTTCCACTACGCGAGGAGCGACGTCGACTCGTTCTTCACCACGACGAGGTCCCTCTTCGATCATCTCGCAGTCGCTGTGGGACTCACTGCCGCCAAGCGAGGCGTGTCCCCCACGTCGTTCAACAGGCTCCGCGCATGGATAGCCAGATCACCGGACGCGAATGGGGCGAACCTCGGGAGCAAGACAGCCGAGCTGAT
Organism: uncultured Ilumatobacteraceae bacterium; assembly: GCA_964565975.1. GTDB lineage: Bacteria > Actinomycetota > Acidimicrobiia > Acidimicrobiales > Ilumatobacteraceae > JAKOUY01. Next base: position 842 of record CAZMHG010000294.1, read on the forward strand.
CGCGTCCGCCGACTGGTTCGACGAGCTCCGAGCGCTTCGTGACGGACTCGTCCATGATGGTGACGAATCGCTCGTGTTTCCTGGAGGGCCCGGCATCCAGGTTCAGCTCTACGCCGGCGCCCGCAAGCGGATCAACGACCCCAGCCTTCTACTGGGCGAGAACACGGCAAGTTTCGAACGGATCGCTGCCGCAACGGCCTCGCGGATATGGGTGCTCCTGGAGCGGCTCGCTGACGACATCCGCCAGCGCCTTCAAATCACACCCAGCGGCGGCGGGCCAGCGATGAGCGTGCACTCGGGCTTGGGCGTGTTGCGTGGGTGGATCGAAGACACACTCGCATCCGAACCCCTCGCAGGCACGTAACCGAAGCGACTGCCCTCCGCCGGCGATGCGCCGATCGGCGACAGACAGAGTCATCTGGGCGAGAAGCGTCGTTCATCGTTGAACGCCGTCGCCATGGCGTCGAGCCAACCGCACAACGCGCTGTCCAGCACGGCCGGCAGAGCATGCCCATGCAGCGTGCCCGCAGGATTCGCAACTCTCAGAAGCGACTCGAGTGCCGAACGAAGGGGGTCTGGATCATGCCACGGAAGGGTGCGAGCGTCGTGGCCGAGGTGCTGTGGAGAACTCGCCTCCTCGACCCACCACCGCGCCGCCTCGGCAAGCGCGTCCCAAACGGTAAGCCCGGGTCGGTGGGTGGCGTCGAGATACTCAACGGCCGCGACCACTTCAAGCCACGGCTGGTTGTACTCAAGGTCTCGCGCCCCGTTGCTCACAGGTCCACTCCCGAATCTGTGATTGAGCCCGCATCGACCAGGTCGCGACTGACGTTGACGGTCGCGATCTCGACGACCGCACACTGTTCACCGACCAAGACCTGGTTGATGACGGTCCCATCGGCGCGCAGCACCCCCGATGCAAGCTCGTACGTGGCATCGACGTCGTGGTCGCACCGAAGGTGGATCGTCTCGATCGCGCGGTCGAGCGGGACTGAGGCACTGGCGAGAGTGCGGGCGGTCTCAATCGGGTCGAGCCCGTAACGCTCCGACAAGGCTGCAAGGTCCTCCGGGCCGGCTCGGCGCGCCGACAGGGCGAATGCGCTCGGAGCGTCATCCACCAGCGTCACGACACCAGCAACGAACGCCTGTGGAGTCGGCGCGTGCGCTGCAATGTGGGCCACAGCTTCTCCGACGGTGTAACCGGCCTCGACGAGCGAGGGACCAACTCGTTCCCAGGTGCTTTCTCGCGAGTCCAGACTGCGCAGAGTCTCACGTGGCGCCGCAGCGAGCAGTTCGGTCGGCGTGCAGCCAGCGCTTCGTAGCTCCTCGACAGTCGCACCGAGCGAAGCCGCAACGTCCAGCCGATCAGCGCCCCACCCATCATGGATCCTCGCAATCGCCTCGGGCACACCCAGTCCGATCGCAGGGACAAGCCGGACGGCCTCGTCCACGGGCACGTTCTCGGCCCGCAGCACCTCAAGCATCGTGCGCGGCGCGAGCACGCCGGTGGCGACCAGCGCGTCGACGAGTTCGACGGGATCCGCGGTCGTCGCAAGCGACTGCCGGTCGATGTCGGACAGCCGGTGACCAACGACTCCGACCACCTTCGAACGGTCCCAGCAGTCGCTCGCGGCGAGTTCGGCAACGAAGCGGTCGGCACGGTCCGGTGCATAGGTGGCGAGGTCGGCCAGAGCTCCTGCGACCAAAGCATCGGCCGCTTCCTTGGCAGAGTCGACGGAGGCACTCAGTGGGCCCTGTCGCAGCACACCATCCACCGTCGCCCACGTCTGCCATCGACCGCCGGGACCCGGTGCAACGACTGCAGCGACTCGATCGTCGATCACCCGCTGCAACGTTCGCTCGTCACGCGCTCCCGGCATCGGCATCCACGCGAGCGAAGCGCCCACCACCCGGGACTCACCCGCCGCCTCGACGGCGTGGGCGACGTCGGGGAAGCGCTCACGAAGCGCTTGACGGGCGGACTCCTTGCCCTCGGGGAGCGAGTCTGACGCGCCCTCGTACACGAGGCCGTGGTGAGCACCGCGTCCAGTTGTCTCGAGCCTCCACATCGCCCCTTGGCGGGTCTCGTAGACAGCCAGGTATGAGCGCTCATTGACCCGAAGAAACGAACCGATGCCGGCGGCACCAGCGACACCTCTCGACAACCACTCCGCTCGCGAGTACGGACCAGCCTCGATCCACACACCCAACGGCAGTGCTCGAAGGTCCGCCGGCGCGAGGTAGTTCCGGCGGCCGGGAGCCACCTCACGATCGTCGACCAACTCGTGGCGCGGGACGGGCGATTGCGCGAGGTCGACGCCCAGGCCGTGCGACACGCCGTCCAGCACCACCCCAGCGGCGCGGCGCACATCGACAAGTGTTCGCCACTTCTCGCGCGCCGAAGACTCCGCCGGATCGAACGCTGGCATCGCGCCGGAGGCGAGGCCAAGTCGGTCCGCAACGAGCCACCCGGCCTGCGCCGCCAAATCCTCCGGCAGCCTCACCCTTCCCGGGCCGTGCGTCACCCTCGCTGCCAGCGACGCCAACTGCACCTCAGGGTCATTCACCTTCCGAGGGGTCCGACCCAACACTCGCCCGGACGCCACCCGGACGACTTCGAGCCAGTCGGCAGGCGACAACCTCGGCGCGGCGACCGGGCTCATCGTCGACGGATGGGGCCGACGAGCAAGTTGTTCGAGCGCGAACACCGGTTCCCAGCGCAGCGAGCGAGCCATCGACTCCGTCGATGCGCCAGTCCGGGAGCGCTCGCTGGCGGTTGGGCCTTCGGACACAACGGGGACTCGAACCGGTAGGCCGTGCTCGCCTGCCCGCACGGCGCAGTTCCTCCCGGGTTCGATGGACGCCACCCGTTCCCACGTCGACGCGCCAGCCACCGGACCAGCGACCCCGTACGAGGCGAGAAGTACCTGGTTCCTCGCCGAGTAGTCGACCCACTGGCCGCACCGCTCCAGCGTCGATGCCCACGCCTCCGGCGACCGGAGCGACTGCCGCGCCCACGAGTCGAGGTGCTGCAACATCGGCCGAGGATCTTCCTCGTCGAACGAGAACGGCCGAGACACGACTACCACGGGGCTCACCGTGACGGGGACGACACACTCGACCGCTCACTCGACCACGCACTGCCGAGTTCAGGCCACCTTCTCGTGGCCAATCGATTGCCGGAGGATCCTGCGGGCGTAGTTGAGTTGCTGACGCTCGCGCTCCGTTCGGCCTTCGACGTCAATCAGCTGAGCGGCCGTCTTCCATGCGCGATCGACCGCCGCATCGGATCGGCGCAGCGCCAGCATCTGGTCGTACGCCGAGGCGAGGTCGACACGTTCGACGGCGATGTCGGCAGGATCCGGTTCAGCCGCGAGGAGCCGGCGATGCAGCCGGACTGGATCGACGGCGACCGGTTGATGCACACGACGTGCCGGGAGACGCACGCGACCCCAAGCACGATCGAGTAACTGATTCGCCACACGACGGGTCGTCGATCGCAGGATGCCACCTTGGCGCTCCTCACCGATCACGATCGCCAGCTCGGCCAGGAACTCGTCGACCCGATCCGGCCTCCCGG
>CAZMHG010000295.1:0-4418 GCA_964565975.1 uncultured Ilumatobacteraceae bacterium
GGTGGCCGCGGAGGTGATGGTGATGCCGCGCTCTTGCTCCTGGGCCATGTGGTCCATCGTCGCCGCGCCGTCGTGGACCTCGCCGATCTTGTAGCTCTTGCCGGTGTAGTAGAGGATGCGCTCGGTCGTCGTGGTCTTGCCGGCGTCGATGTGGGCCATGATGCCGATGTTGCGGGTCCGCTCCAGCGGGAATTCACGCTTGGCCATGTCGGGGTTTCTCTTCCTCTACTGCGTTCTGCGATGTGACGTCGATGTCGTACTCGTGCCGGCAACAGGCGCGGCAAGGATGCCGCTTGGCACGGTTTCCCATGCTACCGGGCACGTCCCGTGGGTTCCCCTCTCCCGAGGGTGTGCGTGCTACGCGTCGAGCGCGGCGAGGAGGCCCTCGACGGGCGTCACCGCACCGGCCGGACGGCCACCGCCCAGGACCACCCCACGTCGCTGCGTCTCGAGCACGTCGCTGCGCAGCCCCCAGCGGTGCAACACGTCGGCGACCACCACCTGGGTCGCACGGCGAGCCCCGTCGTGCGTGCGCACCGCGACGGCGCGGCCGTCGGGCAACGCACCGGCGAACACGGCTTCGGCCCCTGCCTTGGCGAACAGCGTCGGCAGCGACTGTGCGAGCTGCCCGTCGGGTCGCGCCGTGCCGGCGACGAGCAACGGGTGGGCCAGCGCGGCGTCGACGATCGAGCGTTCCTCGCTCGCCTGCGGGGCAGCGACCATGCGGTGGAACGCCCTGGCGAGACCGGCCAACGAGATCCGCAGGATCGGCGCGCCGCACCCGTCGACGGCGATCCCGTCGATCGGCTCGCCGGCGAGGTCCTCGAACGTGGCGCTGATCGCTCGTTGCAACGGGTGATCCGGTTGCAGGTACGTGTCGGTCGGCCAGCCGTTGACGACACAGGTCGCCAGCATCGCCGCGTGCTTGCCGCTGCAGTTCATGTACAGCGCCGCGGGGCCGAGGCCGGCGCACTGGCGGGACAGGGCCGTCTCCGGATCACCCGGCTGGTCCGCCGGGCACTGCAGGGCGCCGGCGTCCAGCCCGGCCGCCGCCAGGATCTGCTCGACGCGCGAGGTGTGCATCGGCTCGCCGGCGTGCGACGACATCGCCACCGCGATGAGCGGTGGGGGCAACTGCAACCCGCAGCGCAGCATGCCGAGCAGCTGCAGCGGCTTGACCGACGAGCGGGGCATCATCGCCAGGTCGGGCTCGCCGACGCGGACCACGACCTGGCCGTCGCGGTCGAGCACGGCCACCGAGCCGTGGTGCTGACACTCGACCATGCCATTGCGTGTCACCACTGCCACCACTGTCACCCGGGCAGTGTCGCAGATCTGTCGAACGGTCACGACCCGCTGCTCGGTACGGTCGGTCCATGACCTTCGGCCACGCGGCACTGCCCGACTTCATGCTCGAACCCGGCCTCACGTACCTCAACCACGGCACCGTCGGCGTGGCCCACCGCGCCGTGTTCGACGCGCGGACCGAGCTGTTGCGCGAGATCGAGTCCGACCCGGCGCGGTTCCAGCTACGCGAGCTGGCCGACCCGGAGATGCGCGGCCAGCGCTCGCGGCTCGCCGAGGCGATGACCGCCGTCGCCCCGTTCGTCGGTGCGGCACCCGCCGACACGGTGTTCGTCGACAACATCACCACCGGCGCCAACGCCATCCTGCGATCGTTCCCGTTCCGGCCCGGCGACGAGGTGCTGGTCACCGACTACGGGTACGGCGGGGTGACCAACGCGGCCCGGTACGCCGCCGGCGAACGCGGGGCCACGCTGCGCACCGCGCCGATGCCGTGGCCGGTGCATTCGGCCGATCAGGTCGCCGGCGCGGTGATCGGCGCGCTGACCCCGGCGACCCGGATGCTCGTGATCGACCACGTCACCGCGTCGACCGCGCTGATCCTGCCGCTCGCCGAGATCGCCCAGGCCTGCCACGGGCGCGGCGTGCTGGTCCTCGCCGACGGCGCGCACGCACCGGGGAGCGCACCGCTCGACATCGCCTCGCTCGGCGTGGACTGGTACGTCGCCAACCTGCACAAGTGGGCCTTCGCCCCGCGCAGCACCGGGTTCTTGTGGTGCGCGCCGGAGCACCAGCCCGTGCTGCACTCCGCGGTGATCTCGTGGGGTCTGGGCAACGGGTTCGCCGCCGAGTTCCACCTGCCGGGAACGCGCGACGCCACGCCAGCGCTGATCGCCCCGTTCGCCCTGGAGGTGATGCGTGGCTACGGGCTGGGTGCGCTGTGGCGCTACAACCACGACACGGTGTGGGCCGCGGCCAACACGTTGGCCGAGCGGTGGGACGTGCCACTGACGACGCCGGAGGCGATGATCGGCGCGATGGCCACGATCGCCCTGCCGCCCGCCGCCGGCGAGACCGCCGGCGGCGCCGTGCGCCTGCAGCGACACCTGCGCGACACCCACCGGATCGAAGCGCCCCTCGCCTGCCGTGACGGCCGGCTGTACGTGCGCCTGTCGTGCCAGATCTACAACGAGGCAGCCGACTACGACCGGCTCGGGGCAGCGGTCGACGCAGCGGTGGGCGCGTCAGCCGGCACGCCGGCCGGCGCCGACCTGGCCGCTACTTGACGGTGCCGTCCCACACCAACTTGGCACCCTCGTGCCCGGTGCGGACGATCCAGATCGTGGCCAGCACGCCGAGGACGACTGCGGCGACGTTGGCCAGGCGGGCACCGGTAACCATCTGACGAGCGGCCGCGTCGTCACGTCGACGGGCCAGTCGGTCGAACACGACCATCACGGCGAGCACCAGGACCATCCCGAACAGGAACAGCCGGGTGGTCTCGGCCAGCGACTCGTGGTGCGAGTAGTTGATGTCGGCGTTGGGGTTGGACTTCATCAGGTCGCCGAACGCCTCGCCACTCTGGAACGCGAGGATGAACGCGACGCCGACCACCACCGACACCCCGAGCAGCCACGTCCCGAGCCGGGCCCGCCAGGCCGGGCGGGCGAGCACGACGATGCCGAACAGGGCGACCAGCGGTACCAGGATCAGCGGCGCGTGGACGAACAGCGGGTGGGCCGGAAGATCGAAGATCTGCTCCATCGCCGCACCGTACACGCGGGTCACTGGGCGTGGCCGACGTCCGGGCATCGTACTTTTGGGCAATGGCGCGGTGTGCGCCGGACGTGAAGACTTCCGGGCGGACCGCCGCGGGCGCGAGCGGCCCGAGCAGTGCCACCATCGCGCCCACCCGCCACCACGGGCCACCCGCCCGTTCGAAAGGACGCCCCCCATGTCGATCCGCACACGTTCCGCCATTCCCCTGCTCGCCCTCCTCGCGCTGACGGCGTGTAGCGACGACACCCCGAAGGCGACGACCACCACCACCGCCGCGACCACACCGGCCACGACGCCGGCGACGACCGCTGCGACGGCCGCTGCAACGACGGCGGCGACCACGGCAGCGACGACCGCGGCGACGACGGCAGCCACCGCCGCGGCGACGACGGCAGCGACGACCGCTGGCACCACCGCCGCGGCGGGCACGGCGTCGGCGGCGGGCGCCGCGGTCCCCGTCGAGCTCTCCGAGTACAAGATCGATGCCGGCACCACACTGGCCGCCGGCGCGATCACCTTCGACGTCAAGAACGTCGGCCAGCGGACCCACGAGCTGGTCGTGTTCAAGGGCGACGACTACGCCTCGTTGCCGCAGTTGTCCAACGGTGCCGTCGACGAGTCCAAGCTTGCGCCGCTGGGCGACACCGAGGAGATCGAGTCCGGCCAGCAAAAGACGCTCACCGTCAACCTGCCCGCCGGCAAGTACGTGCTCGTGTGCAACATCAACTTCGGCCCGAACAGCCACGCCAAGCAGGGCCAGGTGCTGTCGATCACGGTCGGCTGACCCTCTCCACGTCCAGCCATCCGCGATGGATGGCGATGTCCGCCAGGCCGGGCGTCGCCATCCATCATCGCGTCAGGGCACGGTTCGCGCCCGGGCTCGGGTGCCGCGTCCGAAAACGCACGAAAGCGGCGCCGGAGCGCCGCTTTCGTGAACGAACGTGCCGCGTGGCGTCAGTAGCGGTAGTGCGCGTACGCCTTGTTGGAGTCGGCCATCTTCTGCATGTCGTCGCGCTTCTTGATCGACGCGCCAAGACCGTTGGCCGCGTCCAGCAGCTCGCCGGCCAGGCATGCGGCCATCGTCTTTTCGCGGCGCGAGCGGGAGAACCCGACCAGCCAGCGGATGGCCAGCGTGTTGGCCCGGCGTGGGCGGACTTCGACAGGCACCTGGTAGGTGGCGCCGCCGACGCGCCGGCTCTTGACCTCGAGCGGCGGCTTGATGTTGTCGATCGCCCGCTTCAGCGTGGCGATCGGCTCGGCACCGGACTTCTCCTCCACCGTCTTCAGCGCGTCGTACACGATGCGCTCGGCGAGCGAGCGCTTGCCGTGCAGCA
>CAZMHG010000296.1:0-4390 GCA_964565975.1 uncultured Ilumatobacteraceae bacterium
ACCGGACGTCGGACGCGCAGGGCGGGACGCGGCCGTGAGGGTCCGGGGATCTAGGGGCGGAAGATCAGGTTGGGCCTGCCGACGTCGGCGCCCAGCTTGTGTAGCACCATGGCCGTCCAGTCGCCGGTGTGCAGGAAGCGGGCGGGCGACGACGGATCCATGATCTCGACAAGGGCGGCACGCAGGTTGTCCCGCTCGTAGTCGTCTAGATCCAGTGACGCCACTGTCACCCCTCCGCCGTCCCGCTGACGAGCGAGGCGTCGCCCGGGTCCCCGATGCGCTTGGCGATGAGGGACTTGACGAGCGACAGGGCGGCAGCGACGCCGGCGGTGGCGGCGGCCTTGACGTCGATGTTGTCGAGGCCGGACACGATCACGACGCCGAGGAACGCCTGCACGAAGGTGGCAACCAGGCGCTCGAGCAGGTCCTTGGTGAAGAAGCTCATGGGGTGGTACTCCTTGGTGGTGAGGTAGTAGGCGAGGACGATCACGACGATCCACGAGGCGGCGATGGCCAGCTCGGGCCAGTGGTTCATGCGGCCTCCCGTAGAGTTGGGGGCATGGCGGAACTACTCACGAGGTGCAGCTCTTGCGGCAAGCGGCTGCGCTATTGCGACGAGCGGGCGACACTCGCCCATCTGGTGGCCAAGCGACGCTCGCAACCACAACACTTCGAGTGCGGCAGGTGCTGTCCGGGTGGTATTGAGGCGCGCACCCTTGCCCCGTTCTGGGGAGGGGAACCGATCTGGCGCGTCCTTCGCCCGGGCGCCTACCGCCGCTGGCTCACGAGGAACGCCATGTGGGCGTACGCCTACGGTCGCCCCGGATGGCCGGGGCCAGCGGGACCCGAGTGGAAGAAGAAGCCTCGCTAGCGCCCGTCGCCTTCGAGCTGGCGCACTTCTCGTTCGAGCTCGGCGACACGGGCCCGGAGGCGCTGGTTCTCGTGTTCGAGGTTGTCGACCTTCAGCACGAGACGTTGGACTTCTTGCCGTAGCTGTTCGAGCATGTCTCCCGCCGCTGCCGTGATCTTCTCGGTGGTGTCGGCGTTCGACTTGGAGCGCCCGCCGAGGAACCATGCGACGAGTGCGAGGGCGATGGCTGTGACGACTCCGCCGGTCGTGTTCATCAGCCCTCCCAACTGCGTGTGATGGCCTCCAGGTTGCGCTTCGTGCGCTGGTGGGACCGTGCTCCCAGCACGGGGGGGAGGGTCCATACGAGGACCCAGGCCACAAGGCTGACCTTGCGGTAGAACTCGGACCAGGCGACGACGTCGGCGCCGCTGATGACCCAGACGTAGCCGGCGAAGTAGAACCCGGCGAGGGCGCCGACGGCGGCTCGTAGTCCTCTGAGGAGTGGGTCGCCGAATCGGACGGCGTAGAGGTTGGCGCTTGTGGCGGCGAGTGCTCCGAGGGCGTTCAGGTAGAACGTGAGCACGGTGGGTCAGCCGGTGAGTCGGTCGTACGCAGCGATCTCCTTGCCGAGCCACCACAGGATGTTCTCGTGGGCGGGGTTGGCCGGGTCGAGGCGGATGGGGTCGCCGTACCGCCTGACGAGGGTCGGCTGCTCGAACCCGTTGACTCGTCGCGCAGGGGTGGCGTCGCCGCGGATGACCTGATCGCCGTTGGGCATGAGGTAGAGCGTTGCCATGTCGTCGTCTCCGGGGGCTAGGGGTACGTCGGGGGCGTAGAGCGGGAGTCCGTACCCGACGACGGTCGAGAGCGGGCGGGCGGGGGAGCGTTGGCCGGGGCCGAACAGGTAGACGCCGCCACCGTTCGACACGAACCCGCCGGGCGACGTGTTGCCTTCGATCGTGGTGATCTGCCCGGCGTCGTTCACGTCGACGACGATCCCGGTGTGATCCGTCAGCGACGTCGTGCCGTGGGTGCCTTCCCAGTCGAAGAACACGATGGCGCCGACGGGGGGCTTCTCGCGCCAGTCGAGCCACCGGCCGGCACGCTTCCAGCCGTTGACGTCTGCGGGCGTGTAGAAGCACCAGATGTCGACGCCGTTGACGACGAGGCAGCCCCTGGGGTCGATGGGGTAGCCGCCGTGCCAGAGCCACCACAGATTGGCGCTCGAGCACCACGACGTGCCGCCACGGGTGGACGTGCCGCCGGAGGCGAGGGGGACGCGGGGGAAGGTGGCGTCGAGCTCGTCGGTGATCGGGCACCGGTTCGTGCCGGGCGGGTTCTCGGTCTGACCGATGACGCTCGACGCTGCAGCGAGGACGTCGGCAGCGGTGCCGGTCACGGCCGCCACTTCATCGTGAGGACGTCCTGGATCGTTGGCCCGTCCGACGAGTCGCTCGTCTTGCGTGGGGTCAGGTACAGGTCGTACGTCTGGTTGTTGTCGGCGAACGTCGCCGTGATCCCCGCCCCGGACAGCTCGGTCCCGGTGAACGCCACCGTGACCGCCCCGGCTGCGCCGCCCGTGATCCCGGTCGTCTTCGAGAGCATCGTGGTCCCGTCGGCCTGGTTCACGACGGTGCACGTGAACGTGTAGCCCGTCGAGTAGTCGATGGCGGTCCCGTTCTGCGTGATCGTGGCGACCCACTGGGAGTGTTCGTCGTTGACGTAGAGACCGACCGCCATGGGTGCTCCTAGTTCTGTGCCCGGTACCGGCGCCGGTTGTCGGGCCGGTAGGTGCGTGCGTTCGACACCCGGTAGCGGGTGCGGACGGTGGCGACGGCGACGAGCACCTCGGCGACGATCGCTGCCGCCCCGATGAGGAACCGTGCCGTGACGGTCGACGTGGTGACGCTGGCCGTGATCTGCCGTGCCGTGGTCCCGACGGCGAACGGTGCGGTCACGGTGCTCGGGGCGATGAGCGTCCCGGTGAGCACGGTGACGGTGCCGACGGTGAAGACCGCGGTGTAGGTCGTGGTGGTGACGGTCTGCCCGGCACCGGTCGACACGCTGACCGTGCCGACGGTGAAGACGGCGGTCATCGTGGAGAGGGCGGCCGTGGCGGTGCGGGTGATCGTCACGGTCCCGACCGTGAAGGCGGCGGTGACGGTGCTCGGCGTGATGGTCGGGGCCGACGTGACCGTGTCCGTACCGACGGTGAACACGGCGGTGACCGTGGCAGTCGTGAGCGTGGCCGTTGCCGTGACGGTGTCGGTTCCGACCGTGAACGGTGCGGTGACGGTGCTCGGCGTCGGGGTGGCGTTCCCGCCGGCCGACACGGTCGGGGAGCCGACGGTGAACGGCGCCGTGACGGTGGTCGGGGTGACGGTCGGGCTCGAGACGATCGAGTCGGTCCCGACGGTGAACGCCGCAGTGACCGTCGTCGGGGTGACGGTGGTGCCGACGACCGGGGTCGCGGTCCCGACCGTGAACGGGGCCGTCACCGTCGAGGGGGTCGCGGTCGGGCTTGCGACGATGGCCGCCGTACCCACGGTGAACGCTGCGGTGACGGTCGTCGGGGTCGCCGTGGCCGACCTGGTCACCGTCGGGGTCCCGACGGAGAACACGGCCGTGACCGTGGCCGTTGTCGCGGTCGCCGTGCGGGTGATCGTCACAGTCCCGACGGTGAACGCCTTGGTGACCGTCGACGGGGTCGCCGTCGCATCCGTCCCACCTGCCGGGGCGAAGATCAGCAGCATCACCGCAGCGTCGGAGTCGGCCGCACCGGCGAGGGCCGACACGCTTCCGGCGTTCACCTCCTTGGTGAACACCTTGAAGAACCCGCTGTCCTGGCTGACGCGCTGCGTGTACCCGGAGTGGGCGGGGACGGCGTTGTTGTAGCCGAGGCAGCACAGCACGGCGAGCGACCCGTTGGTGTCGACCGTGTGGGCGGGGACGTCACTGTCCCCGGTGGTGAAGTAGACCCCGCCACTCGACGTCTGCAACGCCCCCGCAGTGATCCGGATCAACGCCTCGAACTCGCCGTAGCTACCGCACTGGCTGATGCGGGTCGAGTAGCTTCCCGCTTCGCTCCCGGTCGTGGTGCGACGCCACCCGTCGATCACGGACCCGAACGACGTGCGCGACGACCCGTCGATCCGGGTGAACGCGCTGGTGAACGTCGCGTCGCCGTCGATCCACGGTTCGGCCGAACCGCCCGTCGTGTCGTACCCGGCAGCGAACGCGACGATGATGTCGCCCGTCGACCCCGCCGGGGTCGCCACACTGGCAGCGTTGTCGGGGCCGGTCCCAGCCGACGCAACATGAGTAACGGCCACGGGTCAGCCGCCCCTCAGGTGATCTGAAGCCTGAACCAGCCGTTGGCGCTGACCTGCACCGTGAGCGTCCCCGACGTCACCGAGTAGTCGGCACCGAACGTGACCGACATGAGCAGGGCGTCCGCCGTGGGGGTGGTGACGGTGTCGTCGTACAGGGTGGCGCCACGGATCGAGCTGATCGTGGCCGACGTCCACTGCTCGTCGGCGG
>CAZMHG010000297.1:0-4375 GCA_964565975.1 uncultured Ilumatobacteraceae bacterium
CTGGCACAACGCTGCCGGACGGATCACCGAACTGCTCGGTGTCACCGACCGGCGGTTCGTCGACCGCAGGCGCGAGAGCATCCTCAGCAGCGAAGGCGAGACCCACACCCGGCTGCGCAGGCTGGTCGGTCAGGCGTTCTCACCGCGCTCGGCGGATCGGCTGCGGCCGTTCATGCGCCAGGTCGTCGGCGGTCTGGTCGACGTCGTCGCACCCTCGGGCCGGGCGGACATCGTCGCCGAAATCTGCGAGCCGTACCCGATCCCGGTGATCTGCGAGCTGCTCGGCGCGCCGAAACAGGACTGGCAGCTGTTCAGCCGTCTCGCCGCGGCGGTGCTCGACGTCTTCTCGCTCGACATGGCGTCCAAGCTCGACTCGATCGTCGCCGCCCAGGAGGAGCTGGACGAGTACGCCGCGCAGCTGATCTCGGATCGCCGCCGTCGTCCTGCCGACGACCTGATCACCGACCTGATCGCTGCGGAACAAGCCGGCGACCGGCTGTCGACGAGCGAGCTGCAGATGATGGTCCAAGCGGTGATCGTGGGCGGCACCGACACCACGCGCAACCAGTTGGGCTGCGCCGTCAGCGTGCTCGCCGATCACCCCGACCAGTGGCGGCTGCTCGCCGACCAGCCAGACACTGCGCCACTCGCCGTGGAGGAGCTGATGCGCTACATGGGCGCCGTGCGCGGCACGGTTCGCTACGCCAGCGAGGACATCGTCTACCGCGACGTGCTGTTCCCCGCGGGTTCGTTCGTGTCGGTCGGGCTGCTCGAAGCCAACCGGGACGCTGCGGTGTTCCCCGACCCGTTGACGTTGGACATCACCCGGGCCACGAGTACCCAGGGCCATCTCGGCTTCGGCGCCGGGATCCACTACTGCCTCGGCCAGGCGCTGGCTCGCGCCGAACTGCAGGAGGCGCTCCCGGTCCTCGCCCGGCGGATGCCCGATCTGCGCGTCGCCGGTGAGGTCGTCTGGAAGCCAGACGCAGTTGGGGTCTTCGGCCCCGCCAGCCTGCCGGTGGCGTTCACGCCGGGCAGGTGACGGGCGGTCAGCCGCGAGGTTCGCGGCGGGCGCGGCCTGACGAGCCGGCCCGGTCCTCCCAACCGAAGCGGCCGCCGGCGGGTCGATCGCCGCGGGCGCGGTCGGCGGGACCACCGGAGCGAGCGTCGCGGCCGAACTTGGCGCCCTTGCCCGGACGGGCTGCGGCGCGGTTGGCCGGGTAGGCCGGACCGCCGGTACGCGCTGCCGCGGGACCGACGCCACGGCGCGGACGCTCGTCGGACTGTTCGACGTATGGCCGGGCCTTCACGTTGCGGCCGCGGACCACGGTGCGGTGAAGTGCATCGATCACCTCGTGCACCGCTTCTGGCGGCACGCCCACGGTGGAGAACTTCTGGGCGATCTTGATCGGCCCGATCTGCCGCCCGGACAACGAGGTCTCGTTGGCGATCGCACCGACGATGTCGCCGGGGGAGATGTTCGCGTCGCGGCCGACGTTGATGAAGATCCGCGCCGGCTCGAACGTGCCGGGCTCGCCGCCCCGCCCGCCCGGTCGGTGGCCACGGCCCTCGCCGCCGGCGTCGCGGTCGGCGTAGCGCGGGCGCCGGTCGGTGGCGTCGCGGTCGGAGCGGCCGCGCTCGGGCCGGACGTACGGCGCGGGGATCTCCTGCTCGTCGTCCACGTTGCCCGCGGCGCGGTGGTACAGCGCGATCGCCGCGCGGGCGATGTCGGCCAACTCGAACTCGCCGCCCAACTCGTCGACCAGCAGCGCGAACGACTCGTCGTCGCCGGCGGTGAGGGCGTCGCGCAGCGCCCCCGCGGTGATCGCGTGCTGGCGGTCGCGCAGCTCGGCGACGGTCGGGATCTTGCCGATCGTCACCGGCATCTTGGTGATCCGGCCGATGTTGTCCAGCTGGCGCTGCTCGCGCGGCTCGGCGAGGGTGATCGCCGTGCCGGAGCGGCCGGCGCGGCCGACGCGGCCGACGCGGTGCACGTAGACGTCGGGCGACGACGGCACGTCGAAGTTGACGACGTGGGTGAGGTGATCCAGGTCCAGGCCACGCGCGGCAACGTCGGTGGCGATCAGCAGCTCGGCCGTTGCCGAACGCATTCGGCCCATCACCCGATCGCGCTGCTCTTGGTCCATGCCGCCGTGCAATGCCTCGGCGCGGTAGCCGCGGCCATTGAGCGTCTCGGTCAGCTGGTCGACCTCGGTGCGCGTCCGGCAGAACACGATCGCCGCACCCGGCGCCTCGACGTCGAGGATCCGGCCGAGCGCCGCGGCCTTGTGCGGCCTGGCGACGACGTACGCGGTGTGCGTGACCTCGCCGGCGGACTCGTCGGCGGCCTCGCGGGAGATGCGCACCGTCACCGGATCGTGCTGATGGGTGCGGGCGATGGAGGCGATGCGTGGCGGCATCGTCGCCGAGAACAGCACCGTCTGGCGATCAGCCGGGGTGGACGAGAGGATCTCTTCGATGTCCTCGGCGAAGCCCATGTCGAGCATCTCGTCGGCCTCGTCGAGGACCACCTGGCGGATCCCGTCGAGGCGGATCGAGCCGCGGCTGATGTGGTCGAGGGCCCGGCCGGGCGTCGCCACGACGATGTCGACGCCACGTTCGAGCGCTCGGATCTGGCGGTAGATCGGCTGACCGCCGTAGACCGGCACGACCCGCGCGCCGAGACGGCGGCCGTAGCGGTACATCGCCTCGCAGACCTGCATCGCCAACTCGCGGGTCGGCACCAGGACCAGCGCGACCGGCGAGTCGCCGGCGGCGCCGTCTCGCGTGTCGGCCAGCTTGTGGAGCACGGGAAGGGCGAACGCCGCGGTCTTGCCGGTGCCCGTGGCCGCCTGCCCGAGCAGGTCCCGCCCGGCGAGCATCGTCGGGATCGCCTCGCGTTGGATGGGGGTAGGTTCCTCGTACCCGAGCTCGGTCAGCGCTGCCAGCAGTTCGTCGCGCAGCCCCAGGTCGTCGAAGGTGGACGGCGCAGTGTGCATAGTTGTCCAACGCTATCCGTGGCTGCTCGGCGCCGTTGCCGGGCAGGGGTCACACGCGACGCGGTCGCTAGCGTGACGCGCCGTGTACGTGCCGGATCCGCCCGCTTCCGTCGACCCTCCAGCCCTCCCGTTGACGCCCGACGAGCGTGCCGCGATGCGCGCCTTCCTGCAGCGCAGCGAGGTCCGCCTGTCGACCATGCACCGCGTCGCCACGGCGTTGCTCTCCGGCGCCGGGATCCTGGTGCTGCTGCCGGCGCTCGAGCGGGACGCGGTGACGCTGGTGATGCGGGCGATGGTCGCAGGACCGATCTCGTGGAGCCGCGCGTTGCTCGCCTTGGCCGTCGCCGTGTCGATCGCGTTGGTCGTGGTCGTGCTGTGGTTCGTGCTCGTCGAGCTGACCCGGTTCTACTTCCACGCCAACCACGTCGAGTCGGCCGACGGGTCGTCGTTCACCCCGCGCTTCACGCTCACCGGGTTGCGCATCCCGATCGACGAGCTGAGCCCTGCCGGCAACACCGGCTACGTCGAGGCGCACACCGCGGGCCGCAACATTCGCCTGCTGGTGCCGTCCAACCCACGGGCGCGCACACGCATCGACCATCAGATCGACGCCTATCCCGGCCTGACCGCCACCCAGCCAGGCGCCGGGCGAACCGACCTGGACCGCGCCGAGGCGCTGTTCGAGCTTGCCGCGTCCCGCCGGCGGACGCTGGTCGACGAGGTTGCCAAGGTCGAGTACGGGATCGCCCGCCACATGCTGCGGCTGCAGGTGATCGTGATGCGCTACGTCAAGGCGCTGCTCGTGGTGATCATCACCGCCGTGTCGATCTTCGCCTGCTCCGCGGCGATCCAGTCGAGCGCGCAGATCACCGCAGCCGACGAGCGTTGGGTCGCCGGCTCGTTGCTGCTCTGGGCGCCGATGGTGATCTTCGTCGCCGCCCAGCCGGTGCACTGGCTGGAATCGCTGCTGCGTTCCGAAGGCGCCCGTCATACCGCGGTCCGCAAGGACCACGAGCTGGTCCGCCTGGAGGACCTGACGTCGAAGATCGCCACGGTCACCTGGGTCGCCGCGGCGGTGTCGATGGTCACGCTGTTGGTCCGCCACCCCGTGTCGCCCCAGGGTGTCGGCGCCAGCGTGGCGGCGCTGGCGGGCTCGGCGTTGGGGCTCGCCGGCCTGGCGTTGCGCCGGTACCGCTCGAGCAGATAGCGCGCCGCGCGCGCCCGGCTGGTGCTGGCTAGTCCTTCCTATCCGAGCGGCTGGGCGTCGGCGATCAGCGGCTCGAGGGTCAACTCGGGCTCGTCGCTGAGCAGGCGCTGCAGCCGGTAGCGGTTCTCGAACAGGGCCACCAGCTCGCCGTCAGCGCGGGTCAGGATGC
>CAZMHG010000298.1:0-4355 GCA_964565975.1 uncultured Ilumatobacteraceae bacterium
CGGGCGTCGGCCTGATCCTGCTGATCTTCGCCCCGTACATCGACAAGAACCCGTCGAACAAGCCAGAGGATCGCAAGTTCGCGATCTCGCTGATGACCATCCACCTGATGTTCTGGGCGGTCCTGGTGATCATCGGCTCGTTCTTCCGTGGTCCCGGTTTCAACTTCACCCTGCCGTGGCGAGACGGCATCTTCTTCGAGCTCTGAGGTCTGACGCATGTCCTCCGCCGCCATCATCTCCATCGTCCTGGTCGCACTGATCGTGCTGGCCGGCGTGGTGCTGCTCACCGCATCGCGCAAGGCCGACGTGCGTGGAGCGGGCGCACTGAGCCGTGAGACCACCCGCCGCGACCGCAGCGCCGACGACGACATCGATCTGCCCGTCGGCCCGAGCGGCCGGGCGATCGAGGCCGAAGCAGCCGCGGCGCGCACCGCGGTCGCCCCGGTCACGCCGTCGCTGCCCGACATCTTCGTCCCGCCCGACCCCGAGGCGATCGCCACGACCCGCCGCCAGTTCATGAACCGAGCGATGACCAGCCTCACGGTGACCGGCCTCGCCGGGTTCGCCGCGGCCGGGTTCACCGCGTTCTTGTGGCCGTTCAAGACGGCCGGCTTCGGCGGCAAGGTCGCCGCCGGGAAGATGAACGACATCATCGCTGGCATCCGCGCCGGCAGCGGCTTCCTGTACAACTCGACCGCTCGCTCGTACCTCACGGCGTACCCGTCCGAGGCCCTGCCCAAGGCTCGCGGCATCCCCAGCTACCGGCCGGTCATCGCCGGCATGGAAAAGGGCTTGGTCGCGCTGTGGCAGAAGTGCCCGCACCTCGGTTGCCGTGTCCCGCAGTGCACCACGAGCCAGTGGTTCGAGTGCCCGTGCCACGGTTCGCAGTACAACCGGGTCGGTGAGAAGAAGGGTGGTCCTGCCCCGCGCGGCATGGACCACTTCCTGATCACCGTGTCCGACAACGGCGACGTCGTGATCGACACCGGTACCGCCTTCCCTGGCCCGCCGATCGGCACCAACACCACGGGGCAGGAGGCCGAAGGGCCGCACTGCGTGAGCGGCGGGGGACACCACTGATGCTTGCCACGTCCACCACGGTGATCGCCTGGATCATCGCCCTCGCGCTGCTGATCGGCTTCATCGTCTTTGCGGCGATGAACGCCAGGGCGGCACGCCCCGAACTCGGGTCCGAGATCGAACTGGCCCCGAACCGCAAGCCGTACTACACCGACGAGGTCCTCGAAGGCCCGCGCCTGGAGCGCTTCCAGCTGATCGCAGTCGCCCTGCTGGTGGTCTGCGCGCTCGGCCTGCCGCTGTACTGGATGTTCGAGCCGGCCCGCCAGGCCGGTGCCCAGGTCAAGAAGGTGCACGAGTTCGAGGGCTGGGGTGCCGAGCTGTTCGAGACCACCGCCAACGGCGGGTTCAACTGCGCCGGCTGCCACGGCGGCATGCAGGCACAGGGCAGCACCGCGCCGTTCACGGTGACCAACGCGGTCACCGGCGAG
Organism: uncultured Ilumatobacteraceae bacterium; assembly: GCA_964565975.1. Lineage (GTDB taxonomy): Bacteria > Actinomycetota > Acidimicrobiia > Acidimicrobiales > Ilumatobacteraceae > JAKOUY01. The sequence goes on from CAZMHG010000298.1 coordinate 1,509, forward strand.
ATCACCTCGGTCAACTGGAACGCGCCGGCGCTGAACACGATCTTCTACCGCTTCTCCGACGACGAGGTGAAGTACATCCTGCAGTACGGCCGGACGTTCTCGCCGATGTCGGCGTGGGGCACCGTCGGCGGTGGACCGATGAACGACCAGCAGCTCGACACGCTGATCTCGTACATCAAGTCCATCCAGATCCCGCGCGAGGGCTGCGCGCCCACCGAGACCGACCCGAAGACCTGCGCGTCCGGTGTGCTGCCGGAGAGCAAGCAGAAAGAGATCGCCGATGCCGCCGATGCCGCGGCGCAGGCGCTGGTCGACGCCGGTAAGTACGCCACCAAGGAGGACGCGCTGGGTGAGGCGCTGTTCAACCTGGACCTCGACCGGGGTGCCTACAGCTGCGCCCGGTGCCACACCCGAGGCTGGAGCTACGGCGAGCCGGGTGCCTCCGGGCAGGGCGCCTACGGCTGGAACCTCACCGGTGGCAGCACGATCGCCGCGTTCCCCAACGAGGCCGACATGGTGACGTTCCTGTCCACCGGCAGCGAGCAGGGCAAGAAGTACGGCACGCAGGGCATGGGCACCGGCCGGATGCCCGGCTTCGGCAAGGTGCTGACCGAGGAACAACTCAAGGCGATCGCCGACTACGTGAGGAACAAGCTGTGAGCCATCTGCTTGCCGTCAACTGGGAGCCGCAGCTCCGCGGGATCCTGATCGTCATCATCTCGGTGTCGGTCCTGTGTGGCAGCGTGTTCATGATCCTTGCCACCAACATGGGCCTGCGCCTCGGCTTCCTGGTTGCCCTCGCAGCGCTGTTCGGCTGGTTGTGCCTGATGGGCGCGATCTGGTGGACGTACGGCAAGGGCCTCCTCGGGCAGGACCCGTCATGGAAACCGGTCCCCGCCGGGGCGATCCTGCAAAGCCCGTCCGCACTCACCGACGTGGGCCTGCTGCCCACCACGGTGGGCACCGACGGCAAGACGCCGGCCGAGGTGGCCTCGGCGATCGGCACCGAGCTGACCGGGACGCAGGGATGGACGGCGCTCGACTCGTCGTTGCCGGCGTACCAGCAGGCCGGTGCAGCGGCGACGGTGATGATCGAGGAGAACGGCGTGTTCGCCACCGGCGAGAGCCAGATCGTCAACGTGTTCGACAAGGGCGGCAAGCGCTGGCCGGTGCTGTTCGGTGACAAGGTCGACTTCCTCGCCTTCTGGCACAAGCCGCACTACGCCCTGGTGGAGGTGGCGCCACTCGTGCCGCAGCGTGACGAGGCGGGCCGAGCCCCGGCGTCGCCGGTCGTCGACACCGCTCGTGCCCACCAGTACGTGTACATGATCCGCGACCTCGGTAACCGCCGCGAGCCCGCCGGGCTGATCACGTTCGGATCCGGGATCATCTTCTTCCTGCTGTGCTGGCTGTTGCACCGTCGCGACCAGTTCGTGATCGCCAACCGGTCGGCCAAGGCCTTGCCGGCCAAGGTGTGACCGGGGATCCGAGATGGGTCAGTACCTCCCGGTCGTCTTCCTCGGGATCCTCGGCGTCCTGTTCGGGGTGCTCTCGTTCGTCGCCTCGCGGTTGCTCGCGCCGCGGCGCCCCTCGGCAGCCAAGGATGCTCCGTACGAGTGCGGCATCGTGCCGACGCGCGAGAACCCCGAGCGTTTTCCGGTGTCGTTCTACGTCGTGGCGATGCTGTTCATCATGTTCGACATCGAGCTGATCTTCATCTACCCGTTCGCCGTGGGGCGTGTGGACGTCGGCACGTTCGCCGGGGTGACCAAGCACCTCGGCTCGTTCGCCCTGTGGGAGATGGTCGCCTTCAGCATCGTGTTCTTCGCCGCGTTCGTGTACGTCGTGGCCAGGGGCGCGCTCGACTGGGGCCCGTTGCACCGCCAGCAGCGCCAGGATGGTGCCATCTCCGTGGAGCGCACGAGCACCAGCACCATCCGCCGGGTCGGCCTCGAGGGTCGTGTCGACTCCGAGCAGGCGGCCTGAGCCATGTCGCTCGTCAAGGACATCCAGACCGACGGTCTGGGTGGGATCCCCGACAACTTCATCACCGCCCGGCTCGCCGACCTCGTCGGCTGGGCCCGTAGCCGCAGTAGCTGGCCGGCCTCGTTCGGCCTGGCGTGCTGCGCGATCGAGATGATGGCCACAGGCGGCGCGCACTACGACATCAGCCGGTTCGGCATGGAAGTGTTCCGCGCCTCGCCGCGCCAGGCCGACATCATGATCGTCGCCGGGCGTGTCAGCCAGAAGATGGCCCCCGTGCTCCGTCAGGTGTACGACCAGATGATGGAACCGAAGTGGGTCATCTCGATGGGCGTCTGCGCGTCGACCGGGGGGATGTTCAACAACTACGCGATCGTCCAGGGTGTCGATCAGGTCGTGCCGGTCGACGTGTACGCGCCCGGCTGCCCGCCCACCCCGGAGACGCTGATCCACGCGATCGAGACCCTGCACGGGTTGATCGAGGGCGGCCAGCTGCTGAAGCGGCGCGCCGAGACCGGCGCCGGTGCGGGACTGCACATCACCGAGGTCCCCGCCGGTTCCCAGCCGGTCCGGGTGGTGCTGGGAGCGAGCTGACATGACCGACGCCGCGGCGAACGCCGCCCCACAGGCCGACGCGCCTGCGCCACCGCCCAGCCTGCACGGCTGCGTGCTGAGCGACAGCCGCGGCCAGACCGTGGTCCACCCGACCCGCGACGGATACGTCACCCTCGTCAAGGCGCTGCTCGACGACGGCTACGAGACGTGCAGTGACCTGACGGCCGTCGACTACCTCGGCTTCCCCAACCGGTCGCTGCCCGACGGTGTCGTCGCAGAACGGTTCGAGGTGGTCGTCAACCTGCTCTC
>CAZMHG010000299.1:0-4343 GCA_964565975.1 uncultured Ilumatobacteraceae bacterium
CCACTTTCCCGGCGCTGCGCAGCTCGTCGGCGACGTGCGGGCACTCGACCCTGCGCGGTTGACCCGCGTGGACCTGCTTACGGCGGGGTTTCCCTGTCAGGATCTCAGCGTCGCAGGCAAGGGCGCCGGGCTCGACGGCGCACGGTCGGGGCTCTACTCCGAAGTCCTGCGATTCACCGCGGCGCAGCGCCCTGAGCGCGTCCTCATCGAGAACGTCCCCGCCCTGCTCAAGCTCATCCCCCGCCTCGCCGCGGATTTCCGATCCTTGGGCTACGGTCTAACGTGGACCACCTGTGAAGCCGCCGACGCGGGGCACCCGCACCTCCGCCGCCGCGTCTTCGCGCTCGCCGAGTTGGACCGGCGCGGGCGTGGGCTCGTCGAGGTTGACCAGGCGGGATGATCCCGCGCCTGCCGGCGATCCTCGCTCGCCGCCGCGCCGTGCAGCCGCTGCGGGCACTCCCGGACAGCGACGTCGCCGACCAGCAGCTGGCCGGCAGCGCACGCGTCGCCACGTATTTGCGCGCCCGTGGGGCGATGCCGGTCGACCCCGAAGCCTCGGTCGAACGCCGCTGGCGCCAGACCGCCGGCTCGGCCCCGGCGATCGCCTGGATCGCTCTTGTCGTCGCCCTGCTGGTGGGCAGCCGTCAGCTGATCACCGGCCGGATCCCGGCGTTCGGCGAGTTCCTGCGGTTCCCCTCCAGCCCCGGGCAGCTGTTCGCCGACTTCCGCAGCGGATGGTGGTCGCAGGGTCTCGGGTCGGGGGCTGCGGCACCCACCGGCGCCGGCCTGATCGCCGTTGGCAGCGTGCTGACGCTGTTCCACATGGGGTTGTGGCACACCGTGTCGGTGCTCGGCCTGCTCCTCGCCGGGTGGTTCGGGGTGTGGCGCATGTGCCGGCTGTTCCCCACGGCCAGGGCACGGATCACCGGTGTCGTGGTGTACGCCGCGTTGCCGCTGCCCGTGGCGCTGATGGCCTCGGGCCGGTGGACCGATCTGTTCGCCTACGCGGCGATGCCGTGGGTCGTCCACCTGATCCGACGCTGTGCCGGGATGGAGACCGTCGGCCAGACCCATGTCGACATCGTCGAGCAGTACACCGATCTGCCGCCACGCCTCCGCCTGCGCCTGTTCGCCTCGCTCGTCTTGGCATGTGCGGTGCCGATGGCGTTCCAGCCGGCGTTCGGCGTCGTCGTCCTCGGGGTCGGAGTCACCCTCGCCGTGGCCAGCCTGATCGCCGGCGTTCCCTGGCGGCGGGCGGCGATGATGGCCGCTGCGGCGCTCGCCGCGGTGGTCGCCGCGGTGGTGCTGCACCTGCCGTGGAGCCACACCTGGTTCCAGGCGCACGGCTGGCTGGGCATCACCGGGCCGGCCGAGGTGCGCCCCAGCGGGCTCGGCCTGTTGCGCCTGGCCCGGTTCGATCTCGGGTCCACGCCGCTGGGCACGCTGGCCGTGGCCCTCTACCTGCCCCTGGTGGTCGGCCTCGTCGTCGCCCGCAGCTGGCGGTTCACCTGGGCGATCCGCGCCGCGTCGATGGTGGTCGTGTTCCTCGGCCTGGCCGTGCTCACCGAGCGTGGCACGTTCGGGTTCCACATGCCCGACGTCGCCCTGCTGCTGTGCCCGGTGGCCGTCGGCCTGGCACTCGGCGCGGCCACGCTCGCCGCGGCGACCCAGGACGACATCAGCGCCGGCGGGTTCGGCTGGCGCCAGCCGCTTGCGGTCCTCGCCGGCGCGGCCGTCCTGCTCGGCGTGGTGCCGGGGTTCGTCGCCACCGGCGGCGGCCGGTGGCGAATGCCGCGCACGACGCTGATCTCGTCGTTGCGCCAGCTCCCCGCGGCCGACCAGCGGGGCGACTACCGCGTGCTGTGGCTGGGGAACCCGCGGTTGATCCCCGTCGGCTCCTGGGAGTATCAGCCGGGCATCGCCTACGGCGTCAGCCAGGACGGGCCGATCGGGGTCGAGGACCTGTGGGCCGGCACGCCGTCGGACGCCGAGTTGCAGCTCGGCACGGCGATCGACGCGATCGCCTCGGAGACCACGCTGCGCGCCGGGCGGCTGCTCGCCGCGTACGGCATCCGCTACCTGGCGATCCCCGTCGACGACGGGTCCGGCGGCGACACCCGCCAGGCGCTGGCAGCGGGCCTGGTCGACGCGCTCGAGGACCAGCTCGACCTCACCAAGCCGCTGCTCGGCCCGGTGAACTACGTCCTGTACGAGAACCTCGCCTGGTCGCCGGTGCGTGCCGTGCTCACCTCGTCGATCGCCGCGGCGATCGCCGACGACGACCTGACCGACCTCGCCGCCACCGACCTGACCTCGGCCACCGCGTTCGCCGTCGGCTCACCCGATCGCGGGCCGGCAACGGGCAAGGTCGCCGCCGGCATGCTGCACGTCGCCTCGCCGCTCGGTGCGGAGTGGTCGCTGCGGGTCGGCGGCACGAGCGTTGGCCCGCAGCCAACGGTCGGCGACACGCGCGGGTTCCCGATCGCCACGGCAGGCACCGCGACGCTGGTCCACCACACGCCGCTCGGTCGGACCATCGCGGTGATCGGGCAGATCCTGCTGTGGGCCCTCGTCGCGGTGGCCGCGACACGCGCCGACCCGGTCGCCTGGTATCGCCGGCGCCGCGGCCTGGCCCCTGCGGCACCCGCCGCCGAACTGGCTCTCGACGACGACGACGTCGAGCTGCCACCGTGGCAGCCGGGCATGCGCCTCGACGACGTGTGGGGTGACGAGTGAACGGCCGGCTGAACATCCGCCGGCTCGCGGTGCTCGGCGCGGCCATCGCGGCCATCGCCGGCTTGGTGCTGGTCGGCCGGCCGGCAGACGCGGACCGCACGCCGGTGTTCACCCAGCTCGGCGACGTCCGCCCGCCGTTCGTCCCGCTCGGCGACCAGATCACCGGATCGTGGTTCTGCCCCGGTGCTGAACGGGTCTCGGGTGGCGGTCCGCAGGTGGTGATGGCCAACACCACGTCAGAGATGGTCACGGTCTCGCTGACGGTGATGACCAACGACCGGTCGGCCAAGCCGGTCACGGCGCGCAAGGACATCGCGCCGTACGCCGCGGCGAGCGTGTCGCTCGTCGCGCTGCAACCGGCAGGTTCGTTCGTGTCGGCCCTCGTCGAGGTGCCGGGCGGCGGCGGCCAGGTCGAGCAGAAGGTCGTCGATCCGGCCGGTGACTCGGTCGTCGGCTGCAGCAACGCAGCGTCGGCCACCTGGTACTTCGCCGACGGGTTCACCCAGGCCAACAGCTCCGACCTGCTGGCGATCACCAACCCGGCCCCGGGGCTGGCGATCGTCGACGTGGAACTGGCCACGGGCAGCCAGTCGCTCAAGCCCAGCGCCCTGCAGGGGCTGCCGATCCCGGCCAAGAGCGTCACGGTGGTCCGCGTCCAGGACTACCTGAAGAACGAGCCGGTCGTCGCGGCGTCGATCACCGCCACCCGCGGGCGCGTGGTCGCCGTGCGCTCGGCGCACTTCCGCGGCTCGGGCCGGGCGGGTGCGTCCGTCACCCTCGGCGCGCCGGCGCTGTCCGACCAGTTCTACTTCGTCGACCAGGAGATCGCCGCGGGCACCACGACGCGGCTGAGCATCTACAACCCGGGCACCGACCCACTCACGGCGCTGGTCGTGCCGGTCGGCGATGCGGCGACCGCGTCCACCCTGCCCGACGACGACGTGACCTTCACGGTGGAGGGCGGGACGGTGCGCTCGATCACCCTGTCGTCGGCGAGCGGCTCGACGATCAAGGGGCTGCCGTCCGGTCACTTCGCCATCGCCGTGTCGTCACCCGAAGCCGACGCGCCGCCGTTCGTCGTCGAGCAGGCCGTCACCCGCACGTCGGGCAACGACACCCTCACGTCGGTCGTGATGGGCACGCCCGGCGGGGTGCTCGCCCAGCGCTGGGCAGCCGTCGTCGTGCCCGACGGCGACCTGAGTGGCGCGTTCCGCGTGCTCAACGCCTACTCGACCGACGACACGATCGCGGTGTACGCGCTCGGTCCGTCGGGTTACGTGGTGGTGCCGGGGATGGACAAGATCGCGCTGCGCGGCAACTCGGTCGTCTCGCTCAACTTCGCCTCGCTGCCCCCCGAACTGGTCGGCCAGCCGGTGTGGATCCAGAGCGGTCAGCGGCTGTTCGTCGAGCGGTTCATGCCGGCCGGCCACGGCATCGGTGTGCGCAGCCTGTCCGTGCCACTGGGCACCTGATGCGCCAGGTCCTGATCGCCGCCGGCGTCCTCGGCGCGGCCGTGGTCATCGCCGCGGTCCTGCGATCCCGCCAGCGCACCGCGGCACCCACCCAGCCGGCGTTCGCCGCGCCCGTCCAGATCGACCGTGCCGACT
>CAZMHG010000300.1:0-268 GCA_964565975.1 uncultured Ilumatobacteraceae bacterium
ACCGGCATCGGGATCGAGCGACACGCCATCCAGGTCGGACGCGGTTCCCAGACTCCCGGCGCCCGTGTCGCGCGCAGTCAAGAGGCCCGGATTGCCGAATCGCGTGTTGGCGGCAGGCCCGATACCGGCGTCCGCGACATCGCTGGTGATGCCGCCCGGGCCGGGGATGCCGATCTCGGCGTTCTGGTTGGTGCCGTAGCCGACCGGCAGGAAGCCGTACCTCAGGTGGTTGTACCCCAGGCGCAGCTCGTTGATCACGCTCGGGCTG
>CAZMHG010000300.1:278-4341 GCA_964565975.1 uncultured Ilumatobacteraceae bacterium
GCGCCGCCGACCGGCAGCCCGGACACGTCTTCGTTGGCGAAGGCGCCGAACAGTTTCGGCAGTCCCTTCTCGGCGACCTTGCCCAGCGCGGTCTGCGCCAGGCTTCCCGCCAGGCTGCTGCCCTGCGGCCGCGGCACGTCGGCGAAGGCTTTGGTGAAGGCCGGTGCGGCGGTGTCGGGGGCGGGCTGCGCGGCGCGCGCGGGATTGCCGGTGGTCTGGCGCAGGTTGCCGTCGTCGCCCGTCTCGTAGATCGGTGGCGCGGCGCGGTATCCGCCGCGGCTGTAGACCGTGCTGTCCTTGGTGGTGGAGCGGGCGCCACGCAGCGCCGTCGATCCTCCTGAAAACTCAGCCATGCCCTACCTCCTCAGATGCCAGTTGAACGTCACGGAATTGCCGACGCCGGGCGCGGCACCCAGCGTCACGACGAAGTCGTTCACCGTCTTGGCGGCGCCGATCACCACGCAGGCGTTCACGCCGGGCGTGCCGGTGGTCGCCACGGCGGTGCAGACCACGTAGTAGGCGGTGTCCGCCTGCGGCGCGGTCAGCGTCACGGTCGCCGTGGTCGACGCGCCGGAGACGGTGAAGGCACCGGCATCCATGGCGTCGAGCTCGTCCTGCGCGGCGTTGGCGGCCGCCTGCGCGGCGTTGGCGGTGCTCTGCGCGGTGCCGGCCGTCGCGTTGGCGGGATCCACCGCGTCGGTCACGTCCTGCGGCGTGGCGAACGCGCCGTCGATGAAAGCCGCCCGGTAAAAGTCGTTGACCCAGGCGGCGAACGCGACCAGGTCGTTCTGCGCCTTGCCGGTCAGGCGCGGCGGCGTCGGGAAGGTGTTGCGGCTCGGCATCAGCCGGTCCCGATGCGCGTCACGTCGGCCTGCATGCGGACGACCTCGAGTTCGACGGCGGCCGTCGTGCTCCACTCGAACTGCCAGGTGTGCGCGCAGCCAAACCCGCCGAATTCCAGCACCATTTCGCCGGCACCGGCGCGGCCCATGCTCTTGTAGACCCAGCGCGTCCAGTCGCGGTTGTCGCGGCGCACGCGCAGGCCGATGCGCGGCTCGCGCTCGGCGTTCGGGCTGACGGTGCCGCGCTTGAAGCGCAGCCTGACGTTGTCGACGCGGGACTCGCCCCAGTCGTCGAAGTGCGCGGTGCGGCCCAGCACGCGCTGCACGGCGCCGGCGTTGTCGAAGGCGCGGTGGTCGAGCTCGTAGACCCGGCCGTTGCCGCCGACGAAATGGCGGTCCCAGATGAACTGATACGACCATCCCGGCCAGCGCGCCGGGAATCCGCGGTCGTCCCATCCGTACAGGCTGAACCACTGGCCCTGCCGGAAGTCGTGCACCAGCGTCACGCCGGCGGTGTCGTAGGTGTTGGTCGCGTAGGGGGCCTGCAGCACGATGAACTTCTGGCCCTGCACGTTGACCGCGGCCGCCCAGGCGCCGCGCCAGTCGTCGATGTCCTCCAGCGTCACGCCGACGGCGTCGCCGCGGCTCTGGCTGGTCTGGCCGCTGGCGCGCACGAACTCGCGGTTGCTGTTGACCATCCACACCGCGTTGTCGGCGAAGATCAGGCTTCCCGGGACCGTGTTGCCCTCGCCCACCGACCAGCGCCTGAAGAAGGGCACGGTGCCGCTGGGCAGGCGCTCGTACTGCTCGGTCGATTCCGGGCCGGCCACGATCAGTTCGCGGTACGGCGTGACGATCATGCTGGTGATGTTGTCCGGCGTGCCGTCGGCGGCGAACACGTCGACCGGGTTCCAGCTACGCGTGCCCTCGGCGGCGTCCGAGTTGTAGAACCGCCCGCTGCCCGCCTCGGCCGCCAGCAGGTAGGTGTCGATGTAGGCCACCGCGCTGGCCAGCGGCGCATCCGGCGACAGCAGTTCCGTCTCGACGCCGGCGAAGCGGATGATTTCCCCGCCGGCCGCCATGGCGAGCTCGTTGTCGGCACGCGCGAAGCTGACCCGGCCGTCGCCGCGCACCGGCGCACCGGTCACGTCCTCGGCCGCGCCGTCGGGTTGGATGCGCCATACCCGGCTGTTGGACACCGCCACCAGGTCGCCGCGCCAGCGGTCCAGGTAGGTCGGCGCGTCGCCGGTCAGCGTGACGAAGTCCGTCAGACCGGGGAAGCGGGTGAAGCCGCCCTGCTCGTTGACGTAGGCGTTCTCGATCGCCGCCGAGGCGCGGCGCAGGGCCGCCTCCTGCACGTTGGTCAGGAGCTTGGCGGAAAGCGGGACGTCCTTCCAGGCCATGGCGTCAGGCCGTCACGGCGTCGACGTGCACCGACCATTCGATGGTCTTCGAAGCCGCGCCGGTCACGTTCACCCTGACCTCGCCGCCGCTGACCGCGAAGACGGCCGCCCAGGTCGAATCGGACTCCACGGCGGTCTGGATTTCCGTCTGCGAGCCCAGCAGCGCCGCGTTCTGGTGACTCAGCGTGCCGTTGACCACCGCAGATCCGCTGGTCGCGCCGGTGATCACCTCGCCGTTGGTGAACTCCTTGGTGATGTCCTTGAGCGTCAGCGTGCCTGTGCTGCCGCTGTCGCTGTCCGCGATCACCCGGGCCTTGGCGCCGCTGGTGGCGCCGGTGATGATGTCGCCGACCGTGAAATTGGCGGTCTGCGTCTGGTAGGCCAGCGTCGAGCCCGGGCGGTTGGCGCCCTGCGCGAAGTGGTAAACCGCGTAGTCGGTGCCGTTGCGGGAGCGCGCCACCACGGTCGCGCGCAGCATGGCCGCGCTGCCGTAGTCCATCGTCATCCGGTAGCCTGGCGTCACCGTGGCGTCGGTGGTCACCACGGTCGCGCCCGGCCGCTGGCCGAGGGTGCGGGACTGGCGCAGCCAGCGCACCGCATCGGCGCCGGTCAGCGTCACCGTGCTGTCCTCGACGCAGTCGATCGCCACGATGTTGTTGCGCATCGTCGCCAGCGTCAGGGTCGGCGAGTTGTAGAAGTCGACGCCGTCGAAGATCACGCCGTCGCAGCGCCCGGTGAAGGTGGAGTTTCCGCCCGACACGTAGCCGCCGACGTGCTGGAAGCCGATCACCTCGTTCTCGTCGGCATGGCTGGTGTCGCTGCCGTCGCGGATGTCCAGGTCGGTGGTGTTGCCCAGGTACCAGCAGCCCGGCGTGCGCGTCAGGCGGGCGCCGTTGACCTTCAGTGCGGTGCCGGTGTTCGATTCGAAGCCCACGCCCTCGATGTCGTTCGACTCGACCTTCTTGTCGACGTAGCGCAGTTCCACGCCCGTCGTGGTGCAGTAGGACACCAGCCCGCCGATCCATGAGTTGCCGCGGAATTCGGCGCCGCCGCTGCCGTTGGCGGTGTCCAGGTCGCCGCGCCACAGCACGCCGGTGGCACAGGTGTCGACGTAGGTCTCGCGCCAGTGGTTGCGGGCGCCGCCGCGCTGCTCGATGCCGGTCTCGAAGCGCCGCACCGACACGTCGTTGATGCGCAGCTCGTTCTTGCCGACCGCGTAGATGCCGACCGACCCGGATTGCACGTTCACGCCGTCCAGCGTGAGACCGCGCAGGCCTGCGGCGTCCCCGGTCACGGTCACCACCTTGCCGGCGGCCTGCGATTGCAGCACCGTGACGCCACGCCCCGCCCCCGACCAGTTCCACGCGCGCCGGCAGGCTGATCTGGTTGAAGGCGATCGTGCCCTCGGGCAGCAGCACGGCGCCGCCACCGCGCGCCGAGGCCGCGCCGATCGCGTCGGTCAGGATGGTGGTGTTGCCGGACGCCGATGCCGTGAAGACGCCGTAGTTCTCCGCCCAGATCACGTCGGCCAGGATGTCGTCCAGCGGGCGCGCCACCGTGCCCGGGCTGGCCTCGGCGCTGCTGACGTCCTCCCCGGACAGGTCGGTGATGGCGGGCCGGAAGATGCCCGTCTCGTCGGTGGAGTTGATGCGCAGGTAGTGCGCCTGCGCCGTGTACAGGGGGGCGCTGAACTTGCCGTAGTTGATGCCCGCCGCCTCGTATTGCAGCAGGGTCTGCGGGTTGTCGGCTGGCGTGGTCAGCGCCTCGTCGGTGTAGACCGTCGCCAGCGTATCGGTGGTGCCGGCGACCACGATCTCG